>JAXJVW010000260.1:0-21705 GCA_036308365.1 Muribaculaceae bacterium | reverse complement strand
CCCCATGGTCAACAACGTCAACTTCTCGTTCAAGGCCATCGATGAGAGCGGAGTGAAGGAAAACGGAGTCATCGCCGAAAACTTCGAAACAGCGGCCCTCTTTGTCGGTAACCTCGACAAATCAGCCGGTATGACCGCCAAACCGACCTACACCCGAAGCACCGCCAAGAAATTCTTCGACACTGCCGCCGGAATATTCACCTACAAATTCAAAGGCAACCGCGGTGGCGACGCAATCTGGGACTACGCCGGACAGTCAACCACACAGTTCTATGACGGTGACGTCCTCGGACTCTACGTCAACGGCGACTTCAGCAACCATGAACTGATGGTGACTCTCGTTGGCGGAACCGATGAAAAATCATTCTCATTAGGTGCGCTCGACTTCCGCGGATGGCGCTACCTCGAAGTCAAACTCAGCGGTCTGCTCGTGGAAACACCCTATCATCTGGCAGGCATGCGTCTGGTCCAGGACGACAACCCCGTGAGCCTCTCCGGATCGTTCGTCGCCGACAACCTCACCCGCTACCCAGCTGACGAATCAGCCGTAGAATCCGTTACCGACGATGCCTCAGGCATCACACTCTCAGTCGACGGTGCGTCGCTGACTGTCAACTCAGCCACATCACCCGTCGCAGCAATCGACATCATCGCCGCCGACGGAAAACTCATGATTTCCGCTCACTCAGCCTCAGTCAACATCTCATCTCTCGCTCCGGCCGTCTACCTGGTCAAGATAAACCTCGCCGACGGAACCTCCGTAGTGCGCAGAGTCGCTATCGGCTGATCATCCCCGGGCGATAGATCTTAATTTCAACATCGCTCCGAAGCTATTGAAAACTGAGCCCTGAGCCCATTGAAACCCCAATGAACCCCGCATGCCTCCCATCCGGCATGCGGGGTTTATCAACCAACGCCCATCCCCCTGGATACCCGAAAAAATCAAAACCCGGCGCCAAGTTAACTTCATTTGAAAAATAATTCATCTAAAACATTGATTATTAAAAAAAATAACGTAACTTTGCAAAGTTTTTTCAACCGACATTAAGCCGTGGGAAAGTTTACTGAATACAAGCTTATGCTCAAGAGCATGCCCAAGGGTGTGAACGAATTCGATTACAAACTGGGCAAGCAGTTCTTCATAAACATGGAGAACAATGACGTACGTGACGCTGATCTCACAGTGAATCTGGTAGTTAACAACACCGGCGATTTCTTCGATCTTACCTTTGCCGTCGAAGGTGAGGTCACCGTGGTTTGCGACCGTTGCCTGGACGACCTCGTCCTCCCAATCGAAACAGCCTACCACGTGGTGGTCAAATACGGCGACAACTACAATGACTCAACTGATGAACTGCTCGAGATTCCTGAATCCGACAACTATCTCAATGTCGCCTACATGCTCTATGACACCGTGATGCTCGCAATCCCAATCAAGCATGTCCATCCAATGGGCAAATGCAACAGGGCGATGAGCGCACTGCTCAAAAAACACCGCAGTGCCGTCGCTGACGATGACGATGCCGCTATCGAGGACCAGCTCATCGACGAGATGGACTCCATGGATTCAGCAAGCACCGAAACGGTGACAGACCCTCGGTGGGATGAACTCAAAAAACTTACAGATAACAACTAAAAATCAATAATCGAAATGGCACATCCTAAACGAAAACAATCAAAGACTCGTACTGCTAAACGTAGAACTCACGATAAAGCAGCAATGCCCACCTTAGCGGTTTGCCCTAACTGTGGTTCTTGGCATGTTTATCACTGCGTTTGCCCTGAATGTGGCTACTACCGCGGACATGTTGTAATTGAAAAAGCAGCAACTGTTTAATCGTAGCTTCCCTTGCTGATTTTACGATATTCTCCACACCTGCGTCTCCGCATTGTTCTCAATCGCTGAAACGCAGATGTTGGAGTTGTATTGTTACAACAAGTCAGGCATCGCTTTTCTGACGGCATGGCTCCCGCCTGTCCGTTTTTAATTCTTTAGCCCGGCTGGTCAGCGACATAAACTCTCACACAGGTATATATTTACAGGTATATTATGTTGAACGCAAGAATCTCCGGTATCGCATCCTATGTCCCCGATGACATCCTCGACAACGAGATGCTTTCCAAAATGGTCGACACTAACGACGAGTGGATTACAACACGTGTCGGTATAAAGGAACGTCGAATCCTGAAAAAAGAAAACACCGGCTCATCCTTTCTCGGCATCCAGGCCGTTAATAAACTAATTCAGGAAACCGGCGTCAATCCCGATGAAATCGAACTCCTGATCTGCGCCACCTCAAACCCCGACTACCGTTTCCCTTCAACCGCTTCTGTCATTGCCGAAGGGGTCGGTCTCAAAAAAACTTACGCCTACGACATCCAGGCAGCTTGCGCCGGGTTCATCGTCGCTTTGGAAGATGCCGCAGCCTACGTCAAATCGGGCCTCCGCAAAAAAGTGATTGTCGTTTGTGCCGAAAAAATGTCGTCAATGGTTAACTACAACGACCGTGCAACTTGTCCACTCTTCGGTGACGGTGCCGGCGCGGTGCTCGTTGAACCAACCGAGGAAAACGTCGGAGTGATGGACGCTGAATTCCACGTCGACGGTAAAGGCCTCGAATATCTCGTCATGAAAGGTGGAGGTTCTGTCCACCCGACAACTCAGCAGACTCTCGACGCCGGTGAACACTTCCTCTATCAGGAAGGCCGCTCGGTCTACAAAAACGCTGTGACCGACATGTACACCTCAACAAAAAGCGTCATGGAACGCAACGGTCTGACTGTCGACACAATCGACTATCTCGTGCCTCACCAGGCAAACCTCCGCATAATTGAAGCCGTGGCTTCCCACGCCAAAATGCCAATGGAGAAAGTGCTCGTCAACATTCAGCACTACGGTAACACCTCGGCCGCTTCAATTCCCCTCTGCCTCGACGAATTCAAAGGACAGCTCAAAAAAGGCGACAAAATAATCCTCACCGCTTTCGGTGCCGGATTCACCTGGGGTGCACTCTATCTCATCTGGGGATAACCACTCTGAGCTGAAACAATTTTGAGTTTTTTACTCTGACAGAATCATATAATGGCATGTCACGAACATTTTGTGCTGACATGCCATTTTTGGATTCCGGCCCTCTCCACCAAACAAAACCCATACCTCTCTCCCGCGGACACCCGTGAACCCATGGTCAGCGTCCGTTGTTATTAATGATACATCATGAACGCGGGAAAATCCCGCAAAATCATGTGATGTGGATAACCTAAACACAAAAATTATTATGGCACAAGAACATAAAGCTGGATTCGTCAACATTGTAGGTAACCCAAACGTTGGCAAATCAACATTGATGAACCGGCTCGTAGGTGAGCGTGTCAGCATCATCACCTCCAAAGCGCAAACAACCCGCCACCGCATTATGGGCATCGTTAACACCCCTGAATATCAGATAGTTTTCTCTGATACCCCGGGAGTGCTCGCCCCGAAATATAAACTCCAGGAAAGCATGCTCGGATTCTCCGAAGGCGCGTTGACCGACGCCGACGTGCTCCTTTACGTCACCGACGTCGTCGAGGACCCAACCAAAAACGCTGAATTCCTCGCCAAAGTGGCAAAAGAGAAAATTCCGGTTCTGTTGGTGATAAACAAAATCGACCTCCTCAAAGGCCAGGACGACCTCAACGGCATCATTGAACGGTGGAAACAGCTACTGCCCAACGCCGAAGTCTTCCCAATCTCAGCCCTCGAGGACTTCAACGTGTTCAATCTCCAGAAGCGCATCGTCGAACTCCTTCCACCCTCACCCCCCTACTTCGGCAAAGACGCACTGACCGACAAACCGGCACGCTTCTTCGTCACCGAAATCATCCGTGAGAAAATCCTCCTCAACTACGACAAAGAAATCCCCTATTCCGTCGAAGTACTCGTGGAGAAATTCGAGGAAACAGAAACAGCCATCCACATCATGGCAGTCATCTACGTCGAACGTGACTCACAGAAAGGAATCATCATTGGCCGTGGCGGTTCAATGCTCAAAAAAGTGGGCACCGAAGCTCGAAAGGACATCGAGAAATTCTTCGACAAACGGGTCTACCTCGAAATGTTCGTCAAAGTCGAAAGCAACTGGCGTAACCGTGAAAACAAACTCAAATCATTCGGTTACATAGAATAATTTGTAAACTAAAGAAATATTTCATATCTTTGTAGGAACTCTGCCGGAGCGTCATCAGCATTAACCAATGCAACCGTTCCGGCTATTTCCTCAAACACACGCAATAACTGTTATATGGGACAATTAGTAGCAATAGTTGGACGTCCTAACGTGGGTAAATCAACCCTCTTCAACCGACTCACACGTAGCCGCACCGCAATTGTCGACGACACCGCCGGAACAACACGCGACCGTCAGTACGGAAAAGTCGATTGGAACGGTAAAGACTTCTCTATCGTCGACACCGGCGGTTGGGTGGTCAACTCCGACGATGTCTTCGAAAGCGAAATAAATAAACAGGTGCATCTGGCTATCGAACAGGCCGATGAAATCCTCTTCGTCGTCGACGCCATGAACGGCGTAACCGACCTCGACGACCATGTCGCCGAGATTCTACGCAAATCACGCAAACCGGTCATTTTGGTCGCCAACAAAGTCGACTCAAACGACTGGCTCTACAACGTGCCCGAATTCTATTCACTCGGCCTCGGTGAACCATTCCCCGTATCGGCCGTCAGCGGGTTCGGAACAGGCGACCTCCTCGATGAGATTGTCCGTAAACTCCCCGAAAAACCTGAAGACGAGGACGAAGACCTCGATGAAATTCCCAAATTCGCCATCGTGGGCCGACCTAACGCCGGAAAATCATCAATCATAAACGCATTCATCGGCGAAGACCGCCACATCGTGACCGACATTGCCGGTACAACCCGCGACAGCATCTACACCCGCTACAACAAATTCGGTTTCGACTTCTATCTGGTCGACACCGCCGGAATCAGAAAAAAAGCGAAAGTCAACGAAGACATCGAGTACTACTCTGTCATCCGCTCAATCCGCGCCATCGAGGCATCCGACGTCTGCATACTCATGATCGACGCCACTCGAGGAATCGAAGCACAGGATGCAAGCATCTTCTCGCTGATAGCCAAAAACCGCAAGGGACTCGTGGTCTGTGTCAACAAATGGGACCTCGTCGAGGACAAATCGCAGCAGGCAATCAAGACAATGGAGAACGCCATCCGCGAAAAATTCGCCCCGTTCACCGATTTCCCCATCATCTTCGGCTCAGCCCTGACAAAACAGCGAATCTACAAGGTGCTTGAAACGGCAGTCCAGGTCTATGAAAACCGAAAGAGAATCGTTCCAACACATCAGCTCAACCAGGTGATGCTCGAGGAAATCTCCGCATATCCCCCTCCTGCTAACAAAGGAAAATATGTGAAAATCAAATATATCACAATGCTGAAAGGCTCACCCGTGCCAACCTTCATCTTCTTCTGCAACCTGCCGCAGTGGGTCAAAGAACCCTACCGCCGCTATCTCGAAAACAAAATCCGCTCGCACTGGGATTTCGAAGGAACACCGGTAAACATCTACATGCGTGAAAAATGAAAATAATCATCTCCGATGAAATACGCCAAGTGGCACCGGCCTACATGACTCTGGTCATGGAGGCCGATGTCATTAACACACCAACCCCTCAGCCTCTCTGGGATGAAATTGAACAATATGCCGCGCAACTCCGTGAAAATGTGGAGATTGCACAGGTTAACAAACGTCCTGGCATAGCCTCGACACGAGTCGCCTACAAAGCCCTCGGCAAAGACCCGAACCGCTATCGGCCCAGCACCGAGGCTATGAGCCGTCGTCTGGTGAAAGGGATGGAACTCTACCGCATCGACGCACTGGTCGACCTGGTCAACCTCCTGTCGCTCCTTTCAGGTTACTCCATCGGCGGATTCGACCGCGACAAAATCAGTGGTGACACCCTGACACTCGGGGTAGGGGAGGAGGGTGAACCCTACCAGGCCATTGGCCGTGGTGAACTCAACATTGCCTGTCTGCCGGTGTTCCGTGACAACGTCGGCGGTGTCGGCACACCAACGTCCGACAATGAGCGCACTAAAATGGACCTCCTGACAAAGCGCATCGTCATCACTATCCACATTTTCCGTGAAGATATGCCCCTGGAGCAAACTGAAGCGCTCGCCCGACGACTGCTAACAACCTATGCCTCAGCAACAAACATTTCAACTCAACTGATAAAGGCCTGAAAATTCCAACTATGAGAACGCTAAAAATGTACCCCACAAGCATCAACGAACGATTCATCGACACCCTCGTCGACGAATTGCGCGACGGTGGTCTGATAATCTACCCAACCGACACACTCTATGCCATCGGATGCGACGCCCTTAACAACAAGGCCGTGGAGAAAATTTGCGCACTCAAAGGAATTAACCCTCAGAAAAACACCCTCTCCATTATCTGTGAATCGCTTTCGCAGGCCGCCAAATACGCCCGTATCGACAACAACGCCTACGCAATCCTGAAGCAAAACCTCCCGGGACCGTTCACTTTCATTCTCCCCGCGGCTACTACGCTCCCAAAACAGTTCAAAGGCCGCAAGCAGGTGGGAGTGAGAATCCCTGACAACCCCATACCGCGTGAACTGGCTAAGGCACTCGGAAACCCGATTCTCTCAACAACCATTATTTCCGACGGTGACTCCCTGCTCACTGCCGACGCCATAGCACTACACTATCACGATTCCGACATAAACTACGCCGTCGATGGTGGCGATGCTTCTGAAACACCAACCACCGTTGTTGATCTGACTCAATCAAACCAACCAATCATCATTCGTGAAGGAAAAGGAGAACTGAACCTATGAAATGCAGAAACTGCGGAACCGAATGCGACGGAAAAGCCCGTCAATGCCCCGAATGTGGCACTTTGCTCATTCCATTCAGCAAACTTTATCCACCTCAACCCCCGTTGGTCGTCAAGGGTAACACCGGAAAGGTGCTGGCAACCATTTTTGGCGCCCTGTCGGCGGTAATTGTCGTGGCATGTCTCGTGACCATATTCCTGCGGATAATCCCGACCTCATCCGACGATGAACTGACCCAGGAGGAATACGCCGAAATGTGGAACCGTATCGATGAGCTGACCTATAAAGGTTCGGCCGCCGACTACAACAGCCTCATCCAGGCACGCGACATGATCGAAATCGCCAAAGCACACATGCCTGATGACTCCCTGACCTCTGTCGTTGAACTCAACAACAAAAAACTCGCCGAGGCTAACTCCGCATGGATCAAAGCCGCGAAAGCCCAGTTTCAATACGCGTCGAACATCGAGGCAGCATTGCGCTACTTCAACCGTGCCGACTCAATCCTCCCGGCCTCGCCCGAGCTGATCACCGAGCTCCGCGACATGCAGAAAAAAACAGGCCTCGCATCCGTGGCATTGCTCATTTCCGATGTCAGCGTGACTGACTCCGAGGTGAACATAACAGGACGCTACTACGGCGACATCTCAGCCAACGTAACCCTCAGGGTTAACATCAACGGTGTCGACCACGAGGTCATCGCGTTTCTAAACGGTGAACCCAACGTGTTGTTCGGCTTCACCAACAATGCGCCTCTTTTCTCCGACAACCATGTTGAAATCTATCAGGGCGACCAACTCATCTACACCAACCATCAGAACGATTAATCCCCGTAACCACTAAATTAAGGACACTTAACAACCATTATCGCTAATGAAAAAACTCATCCTCTCATTCCTGCTACTGCTCGCGGCATCTGTGGCCATCAACGCCTCCGATGCGAAAAAGGATATCAACTACAGCCGCAAGGTGATGAACAGCGACATCCTCGGAAATCACCAGGTGGCAATCGGTAAACTCAAAGCCGCGGAGTTCATCCCTGACATTACCGCCGAGGAGAAGTCGGCTATCAAATCACAGATCGCACTCCACGAAAAACGCATCGCCGAAATCCAGGAAGCCGACCGCAAAATCGAGGAAGCGGCCCAAAAGGCGCTAACCGAAAAGAACAAGCCGAAAAAGGATGCGCCGCAAAAGAAAACCACTCCCAAACCCGGTGTCAATAAGCCAAAAGTTAAGCCCGACGTGAATCGTGAGCCCGCGCGTGACTCCGTCAGACGTGAGTTTGACGTGAACATGCCTGAGCCCTTAGCCGAACCCGTCGCTCCCGCCAGATCCGGTGAATTCAAAATCAAAAACATAACCTTCTCAAACGAACTCCGTGGCGAGGTCATTTCGGAAGAACCCTCACCGCTCTACGCTTCTGACATGCGCTATCTCTACGCGCAGATCTATTACGACGGACCCGCCGAAGAAACCGAAAAACGTGTCTACGTGAAAATCTACGACCCCCAGGGTAAACTCAAAATCGCAAACGAGGGCGACGAATTCACCTTCACCCAGCGAATGTGGTTCTACCCCTACGACGGAATGGAGGACTACCTCGCCGGAACAGGTAACGCCCGCAAAAGCATTTTCACCCCCGGAATCCACACCTACGAGATTTGGATCGACTCTAAACTCGTGGCACGCAAGCAGATCGACATCAAACTCAAACCGGGTGAAAACACCATCGGCTCGGCCGAAATTCAGTCGCTCAACGCAACCCCAAAGAACTATTCCATAGGGTTCGACCTGACCATAGCCGCAGTCAAAATGCCCGGAACACAGTTGACAACACGCATCTCATTCTACGACGCCGCCACGGGCAAACCTGTCATGACACCCTCAGGCGAACAGGCATTCGTGGAACGAACCGAAAACATCATCTACGACGAGGCGGTGCTCTCCTTCTCCATGAACATGCCTTACTCAAAGTTCAACCTCCCCAAAGGATGGTCCGGAACAATCAGCTACACAGCACAAATCATTGACCGGCAGGGTAACATCATCGCATCTTACCCCGCAGGCTCGTTCAATCATACACAAAATTAATAATATATACCAAACTACAATTATGGGAAAAAAAGCATTGCTCATGATTCTTGACGGTTGGGGCATCGGCAACAAAGGTGCCGGCGACGTCATCTCTTCAACCGAAACTCCCTACTGGGACTATCTCCTCAAAAACTATCCCAACTCACAGCTCCAGGCCAGCGGCGAAAACGTCGGTCTCCCCGACGGTCAGATGGGTAACTCCGAAGTGGGTCACCTCAACATCGGCGCCGGACGAGTGGTCTATCAGGACCTTGTGAAAATCAATAAAGCCATCAAAGAAGGCACCATCGCACAGAACCCCGAAGTGAAAAAAGCTTTCGAATACGCTAAAAACAGCGGTAAGGCTATCCATTTCATGGGCCTCACCTCGAACGGCGGCGTCCACTCCTCGCTCGACCACCTGTTCGCTCTCTGCGACCTCGCCAAAGCCTACGGTCTGGAAAAGGTGTTCATCCATTGCTTCATGGACGGACGCGACACCGATCCCCGCTCCGGTAAAGGCTTCATTGAGGAAGTGGAAAACCACTGCGCGAAATCTGCCGGCGTAATCGCTTCAATCGTTGGCCGTTACTATGCCATGGACCGCGACAAACGATGGGACCGCGTCAAAGTGGCCTATGACCTCCTCGTAAAAGGTGAAGGCCAGCAGGCCACCGACATGGTTAAAGCCATGCAGGAAAGCTACGACAACGACGTGACCGACGAATTCATCAAACCGATCAACAACGCCAATGTCGACGGCACAATCAAAGCCGACGACTGCGTCATCTTCTTCAACTACCGCAACGACCGCGCCAAGGAACTGACCGTGGTCCTCACCCAGAAAGATATGCCCGAGGAAGGTATGACAACAATCCCCGGACTGCAATATTTCTGCATGACCCCCTACGACTCTTCATTCACCGGAGTAAACATCCTTTTCGACAAGGAAAACGTTGCCAACACTTTGGGTGAATACCTCGCCGCGAACAACAAAAACCAGCTCCACATCGCCGAAACTGAAAAGTATGCCCACGTGACTTTCTTCTTCAACGGCGGACGCGAAACCCCCTACGAAAACGAGGACCGCATTCTCGTACCATCACCCAAAGTGGCAACCTACGACCTCAAACCTGAAATGAGCGCGTTCGAAGTCAAAGACAAACTCGTTGAAGCAATCAAGGAGCAGAAATATGACTTCATCGTGGTGAACTACGCAAACGGCGACATGGTGGGACACACCGGCATTTACCCCGCTATCGAAAAAGCCGTCAAAACAATCGACGAATGTGTCAAGGACACCGTGGAAGCTGCCAAAGCCGCTGACTATGAGGTGATCATCATCGCCGACCACGGTAACGCCGACAACGCAGTGAACCCTGACGGTTCAGCAAACACTGCCCACTCGCTCAACCCCGTCCCATTCGTCTATGTCACCGCCGACAAAAACGCCAAAGTCAAGGACGGCATCCTCGCCGACGTGGCCCCCTCAATCCTCCACATCATGGGCATGGCGAAACCGGCTGAAATGACCGGAACCGACCTCATCTCTGACTGAAATTACCACGCGGCTGAAGGCCAGCTGACTCAGCCCTACGTCGTCAAAACTGAATAACCCTTCAACGGGGCGCATGGATCATCATCCATCGCGCCCCGTTTTTAGTGAAAAAACACAAAAAAACACAAAAATCACAGCAAACAAGTGGCATTTCAGCCAAATCTGTCGTATATTTGTCATTGAACCCGCAACGCACTCCAATCCATCGGAATTCCAATTACTTGAAGAGCCGCCGCGCACTCAGGAAAACATGCGGAAAAACGGGTGACCAAACAAACCCACAACCATGCGTATCACATCTCCACATACACCCATCCTGATAATCGCCGCCATCACACTGACCATCATTATGGGCAGTTGCAAGTCGCAGAAAAAAATCACTTCGGCGTCATCAGGCTACAACCGCAACATCCCAAGGCAGGAGGTTACGCTCCCCCCATCGCTGAAAGGGGCACGGCGCGATGTCGTCAAGGAGGCCTCAACATGGATCGGCACACCCTACAGCTACGGCGGTAAAACAAAGAAAAAAGGAACCGACTGCTCCGGAATGGTCATGGAGGTGTTTCGCACGGCCGCCGGACTGAAACTCCCCCGGACCACCGTCGAACAGCAGAAACACTGCAAACGGATCAAACGCGACCAACTCCTGGCGGGCGACCTGGTGTTCTTCGCCAACACAACCAAAGGGAGTGGACGTGTTTCCCACGTCGGCCTTTACATCGGCGGAAACGAAATGATCCATGCCTCATCGTCGCGCGGCGTGATGGTGAGCCGAATCGACGACCGCTACTTCGGACCCAGATTCCACACCGCCTCGAGGGTGCCCGGACTGTCAGGCAAAGCATCCCCCGATAAACCCATCTCCTCTCGGAAAAAGGACGTTGATAAACCCCTGCCGCCACCAGTGGAAATAACTCCGCCACCCGACACCGTCCCCGAGGTGACACTCGACCAACTCGACCTGATTCTTCAGCAAAAAGTCGATTCAATCAGCAACTCATTACTTTTTGATTGAAAAAATTCATTATCTTGTTTATTATAAGTAACTTTGCCAAAGATTATGGAAAACAAGCAAAAACAGGAACTCGTCGACAGCCGATACCTACGCATGGCGCGTATCTGGGCCGAAAACTCTTATTGCCGCAGAAGACAGGTCGGAGCGATCATTGTCAAGGACTCTATGATCATCTCCGACGGTTACAACGGAACCCCGTCGGGTTTCGAGAACATCTGCGAGGATGAAAACGGCTTGACCCGACCCTACGTGCTCCATGCCGAGGCAAACGCCATAACCAAACTCGCCCGTAGCAACAACTCCGGGCAAGGCGCAACGCTCTACGTAACCGCCTCACCATGCATGGAATGCGCCAAACTGATCATTCAGTCGGGCATTAAACGTGTGGTGTTCAACGAACTCTATCGCATTTGCGACGGAATCGATCTGCTACGTCGTGCCGGCGTCGAGGTCGAACATATCGAAAACATTGAAGTCAATCAGCAATGAACAAACTGAAAAATCCAATGGTGTGGGTGCCGATGATCGTCGCCCTGACATTCATGGCCGGATTATACACAGGCGGCATGCTCCAGCGCACCCCCGGAGTGAGCAAAGCCGCCCAAAAGATTGGTACAATTCTTAACCTTGTGGCAAGCGAATATGTCGACGATGTCGACATCGACTCACTCGTTGAGGCAACACTCCCAGCTCTGCTCTCGAACCTCGACCCCCACTCGGTCTACATCTCCCGGACACGCCTGGGCGATGTCAACGACGAACTGGAAAGCTCGTTCAGCGGAATAGGGGTGCAGTTCATGATGCAAAACGACTCCATAACCATCATCGAGGTGGTTTCCGGCGGCCCCTCTGAAAAAGTCGGACTGATGGCGGGCGACCGCATTGTCACAGTCGACGGCGAGGACGTGACCGGAAAATCGCTCACCCCCGACGATGTCAGATCAATGCTCAAAGGCGACGCCGGAACAAGGGTCAAACTCGGAATCAAACGCAAAAACTCAAAATCCCTCCTTAACTACGAAGTCACCCGCGGCGACATACCCGTAACCACGGTCGACGCAGCCTACATGCTCAACGACTCCGTCGGCTACATCCGTGTCAACCGATTCGGAAAATCAACCTACGAGGAATTCTTCACATCGCTGCTAATGCTCCGTGCCGAAGGAGCCAAAAACTATGTCATAGACCTTCGGGGCAACCTCGGAGGATTCATGGAAGTGGCAATCTACATGGCCAATGAGTTCCTCAGCGACGGCGACGTCATTGTGCGTCAGCGCGGACGCAACGGTCGCAACAACGACGAGATTCGCTCAAACGGACGCGGCAGTTTCCAGGACACACCCCTCGTTGTGCTCCTCGACGAATACTCGGCCAGCTCATCCGAAATCTTCGCCGGGGCAATTCAGGACAACGACCGCGGACTGATCATGGGACGCCGCTCTTTCGGCAAAGGCCTCATCCAGCGTCAGGTCGACCTCCCCGACAGCAGCGCCGTCCGGCTGACCATAGCGCGCTACTACACACCCTCCGGCCGATGCATTCAGAAGGACTACTCCGACAACTCATCCTACGAGCGCGACATCGTTGACCGCTACAACCATGGCGAGGCATTTGACCGCGACTCAGTAAAACTCAACACCGACGACAGCTACCAGACACGCCACGGACGAACCGTCTACGGTGGCGGTGGCATCATGCCCGACATTTTCGTCCCCTACGACACCACCGGCGTCACAAACTACTACATCGCCGTTGCCAACGCCGGAATACTCCAGAAATTCGCCTTCGAATTCTGCGACTTGAACCGCGACATGCTCGCCGAGGCCGACGATGTCGAGGCAGCTCTCCCATCCGACCAGGTGCTCCTCCGTTCATTCGTGACCTACGCCGCACAAAACGGCATTCCGGCTCGATGGTACTACATAAACCTTTCACGCGACCTGATTGTTAATCAACTGAAAGCGCTCATCCTCCGCGATGTCCTCGGCACATCGGCATACTACCGCATAGCCAACCGGCGCGACAACACCGTCAACCGCGCCCTCGACGAGATAAACTCAGGAAACGCCGCTTTCCCTTTGATTGACAACGAAAAACCGTGAAATGAAAAAAGATGAAATACGCAGGCTCATCCGCGCCCGCAAAATCCTGCTGACGGCAGCCGAAAAAGCCGATGCCGCAACACGGGTGTTCCGAACTCTCGAACAGTCGGCGGCTTTCTCCATGGCCGGTAACATACTGATGTACCACTCTTTGCCCGATGAACTCTCAACCCATGAGTTCATTGATCGTTGGGCCTCCCGGAAGCGTTTCTTTCTGCCGCGTGTCAACGGCGTGAATCTCGAAATCCTCCCTTACGACAGATCGCGCCTGGCTCAGGGCGCGTTCCTTATCGAAGAACCGCAGGGCGACGACGTGGTGCCAGTCGACACCGTCGACATGATCGTCGTCCCGGCCGTAGCCTATGACCGCCATGGCAACAGGGTAGGGCGGGGCAAAGGCTACTACGACCGCCTGCTCGCCTCCTCAAGAGCACTAAAAGTAGGCGTAGCCTACGACTTCCAGTTAGTCGACCTCATCGACGCCGACCCCCACGACATCCCCGTCGACATCGTAGTCACCGAATCACGCCGAATCATAGTCCGTCAAAAATAATCCCTCCCCCTTCCGTACATCCCCGCCCAATCTCTAAACAATAGAACCAAAAATATCAAAGCCACCGGTAAGTCCCTCAGACCTCCGGTGGCTTCGCTGTATATTCAAATACCCTTTTTCTTCAAAATTCTCTAATGTTATTAATTCTCCATTGTAGAAATTCCACCCTCATTGAAAATTCAAAATTCAACATTAAAAAAATCGGCCACCCATGCGGGCGACCGATTTTTTTCAGATTATGGTATTCTCAATTATTTGATAACCACTTTTTCAGCTTTCTTGCCTTGACGTTTGATGTAAAGGCCGGGAGTAAGGTTGTCAGCAGCGACACGTACACCATTGAGGTTGAAGAATTCAACAGGTGCGTCATTGTCAACTGATTCAACGGTGATATCTTCTACACCTGATTCACCTTTCACGGCGATGAATGCGTTTGCGGGAGTTGTCACAACAGGATTTTCCTGTGCGAGAGCGTAAACGTAGAAGCCGTTTGAGGGGAGGAAGTGATAGAGGTTACCTGCGTAGTCGAAGCTCAGCTGGCTGTAGTTGACAGGAGTCTGACCCTTGAACTCATAGCGGAATGTCATGCTGGGGGTGTCACCGTCCCAGGTTACGTCGTAGATCTGAACGCCGGTGTAAGAACATACGGCCAGAACTTTACCGTCGTGGGTGATAGCCAGACCATGGCGAACTGAGTTGAGCTCTTCAAGATCAGCTGAGTTGAACTTAACTAAGTTGTCTTCAGCGCTGATGTAAACGAAGCCGGGAACTGATGCGGAGTTGTTGCCAGCACCACGGTTCTGAACTGCGAAGAATCCGTTGCCATAAGGAATGAGGTCGGCTGACTGGTTAGCCATCATGCTCTTGTAACCGTTGCTGGGGAGCACTTTAGGAGCTGCGGTAACAGCCCAGGGTGATTCGAGTGAGCCTTCGAGGTCGTAACGTACGATGGCGTTTTCTGAGCCACCTTTACCGTTTTTACCTTCATGGTCTTCTGAGTATGTGAACAGGACAGCTTTGTCAGGTTCGCCTACGATAGCCGCGCCTGCGCAACCACCACCGAGGTTGACACCTTCGAGAACGTGGTTACCTGTGCCGTCGTTCTTACCGTTGCGGAACAGTGAGAAGGGAGCTTCGTCAGGTTTGGCTGCATTGAGCATCACAACGCCTGATGCCTTGTCGCCCCAGCAGGGGAACACTGCGTAACCGTTGTACTGAGTGCCGCGGAAGGGGTCAGATGCGTTGGTGAACGCGCTTGCTATGTTGGTGTGCTGTTTGTGCAGCTTCTCACCGATCTTGTTACCTTCGGGATCGTATACGTCGAAACCGTTGACCTTACCGTAAACAACCACGGTGCGGCCGAATGATTCCTGAGTGGGATCAGTGATGTTGACAACACCACCGCGCACGCCGAGTGAGTTCTTCTCATTCTTGATTTCACCGGTCACGGGAACTGTTTTGCTTGTCAGCTCAACGGCCCAGTTGTAATTTTCGTTAGGTTCGATGTTCTCAGCTGATACTTTAACAGAGTTTTCACCTTTCTTAACCGCACCTGCTTCGATACGCACTTCGTCGAGTGATTCCGACATGGGAGTCAGCACGATGGTGGCGTTCTTAACATCCTGGGTTGATTTGAAGCTCAGGGTGTAAACTTCTTCTTTTTCGTCAGCCTCGGCTTTCAGGTCGTAAGCCATGGCTACGGGTGAAGCTTTGACTTCAACGCCTTCGTTGGTCAGACGGGTGATTTTGCCGTCGCGCATTGCGAAGATGTTGATGTTGGCACCGATAACGTTTTCTTCAGCATCTTTGACGGGAACAACGCTACCTGCGACAACGCCCTTGCCGGCTTCGGGCAGAACGCTTGTTGCATCAGCACTACGGGTCACTGCGTTGGCTTTGTTAACCACGCCTACCAGAGATGCTTTGTCCAGTCCGTTGGTGATGTCGAACACTTTCACACCGTAGTTCTTGCCGTCTTTGTTGTCGGCGGTAACCATATAGGCGTGTTTGTTGTAACGGAAGAATGAGGCCTGACCGGCTTCTTTCAGCATACCTTCGGGCATCAGAACTACGTCGTTGACAACGTCGTTGAAGCTGAACTGGCCAACTTTGCCGTTTGAACCAACAGCGATGAATTTGTCATCGTCCAGGGGTGATGTGCTGAATGAGAAGTCTGAGCCGAGCACTTCGAGGGTGAGGTCGGATTCGTTAACCTTGTTGTTGATGGTTGCGCTCGCGATTTCGCCATCAAGAATTGTGTAAAGGTTATAGAAGAACTTGTGGTTGTTTGATTCGTAAGCGGTGTAAACGGGGATAACGATCTTACCGTCGGCGATTGTGCCTGAGTAAGCCATGCTTGAACCTACATAGCCGCGGTACATGTTACCTGACAGCATACTGGTTCCCATTTCGATGGGGTTGCCGGTGGGCAGACCGTTTTCGTCGTTCTCCCAACGGTAGATGCGGTTGACGCCGCGGGTCTCACCTTCGAGCATCTGGGCTGCGCTGAAGTGGTTGAGGGTGAAGTTGGTTGCAACGAGAACTCCGTCGGCCGACAGCTGAATGTCACCGATAGCGTTTTCTGAACCCTGTGCTCCTTCAATCGATACGTTGGCTACGACTTTCTTGGCGACAGCATCGTAAACAATGATGACAGGAGTTTTTTCTGCGTTGTAAGCCAAGATGTAGAGGTTGTTCTCTTTGGCGAGCATGCGACGGATGGTCACACCTTCGAGTTCGGCTACGGGCTCGTCGAGATAAGTCTGGTTGAACTCATATTCGTCAGCAGCGTAAGTGCCGGGAACAACAACGTCGGGATAGTTCTCGTAAACGATTACCGGGGGAGTCCAGTCAACATTGACCAGTGATGAAACCGGGTAGGTCACCTCATTGGCTTTGACTTCAACTTCCAGGGGTTCGCCGGGAAGATACTGCGCGTCGTCGAATTCGATGGTGTATTTGCCGGGTTCGAGTTTACCGAACACGTATGCACCGTTGTAGTAGTTGTCAGTGGTGTATTCAGCAACCTGCTGGCCATCTTTTTTCAGGATGACTTTCACTCCGTTCAGAGGCTTGTAGGCGTCGGGCGAAGTGGGGTTGGGACGATAAGCTTCATCTTTGAATTTTTCGTGCTGGTCGCGTACAACACCGTAGATCACACCGGTTTTCTCTTTCTGCAAGCCGAAGTAGTCAGCGATGCCGTGAGCATAGGCCAGACCTTCAACGTAGCATACGTCCCAGTTCATGGCGCGGTGACGCGCGGGCTGATAGGTGTGGAAATAGCCTTCCACCAGATAACCGGGAGCTGCATGTTTCAGTGCGGCGAGATAACCGCTGGTGCCGGTTGAACCGTAGAAGCTCATGTCGCCGCGGACGTTCTGATTAGTCAAACTATAGTATGACCACTGGCTGTGAGGATTTTCAAATGCATATTTCCATGAGGCCTGTGCCATGGCACGAGAAATGGTCTGGCGATCCAGAGTAACCGTTCCTGTACCTTCCTTCGGGGTATCCCAACCACCGTAGAGGAACAGGGGATAGTTGGTGGTAGTGCCTTCTGTGGCAGCGTTTGAGTGGATGGAGATGAACATGTCGAAGTTGTTGGCAGTAACTTCGGCACAGACCTCTGTGAGGTTACGGTTATAGTAGTAGATATCAGCGGGAGTGGCATCGCCAAGCTGATTTGCGGTTCCGTTGTCGGAGTTGTAAGGGCCGCATTTAACGTGCGACATGACGATGTTCTGGCTCAGGTCGCGCGCCGCGCCGATCTGCCAGCGTTCGCCGGTCTGGTTCAGTGACGGATCAAACTTCAGTCCGTAGGCGCGGAGTGCTTCGAGCACGCCGAAACCTTTGCGGAGGTTGGTGTTTGATTCAAAGAATGAGAGTGTGTCGGTGTTGACACGTTTGTATTCGCCGTGGCCCACAAGGGTGCAGGGACGGTCGTTAGGGGTCCAGGAGCCGTGTCCGGGATTGATATACACGCGGAGCTCGTCGGCGGTTTTGGCGTTTACCGAAACTGCGGCAGCAAGCGCCATGGCAGAAATTGCGATAAGTTTTTTCATAATGCGCTTGGTTTATTATTTAACGAGGTCGAGAACGTAAAGCTCACCCTTTTCAGTGACGAAAGCAACCTTGTCACCATCGCTGTCAGCGGTGGGGTAGAGGGCGATCATTGTTTCGGGAGTCACGGTCTGTGACTTGCCGTCGAGGGTTTTGGCGATAAGTTTTGATGAAGTCACTTCCTGACCGTTGTCGCGGTCGAGCATGCCGATGACGGTGTTGTCACCCATCCAGCGGGCAGCGCGGAGTTCGCCTAAGCTGACGGGATTGCTGCCGTCGATGTTGCTCACGAAGCAACCGCGGTAAGCGAGCCAGTAAACAACTTTCTTGCCGTCGGGGCTAACCTGGGGCCACAGATATGAACCGCGTCCCTGGGGGTCGATAGTGGTTGTTTTGCCATTGACGGTGATGTTGAGGTGACCTTTTTCAATTGAAGCTACCGGACGGGCGGCCACCTTGGCTGCGCCGAGGTTTTTGCTGCGTGCCTTGCGGCCTTCGATTGCTGTGACGGTGGTGCCGGCTACGGCCACACCTTCCAGATTACGTGTGGGTTTAACCACAACGTTTTCTTTGCCACCGTTGGTGCTGACTGACTTCACGGCGGTGTATGACAGTCCGGTTTTGTCGATTGTGCGCTGACGGAAAACAACCTGGCTGCCGTCCTCGGTGAATGTGAGTTCGTAGGCCTGGCCGTTGTCGGTAAGTTTAACTACTTTGCCTGTGGCGATGTCAACACACTTCAGTGTTGAACCATGCTGGAACGCAACCTTTGTGCCATCGGGACTGATTACGGGAGTCTCTGCCACGGTTCCTTGGGGAAGGTTTACCTTTGTGCAGTTCTTCACCGAAACAACCTGAGCCGATGCAAACAATCCGGCTGTCAGCAACATGGCTGAAATGAAGATTTTTTTCATTGGTTGATTGGATTTATAAGTAATAGAATTAGTTTATAATTGGGAGCAAAGATAACGATTATTTTTATTCTTTATGTTAAATTAATGTTAATAAATCAAAATCAGTATGAAAATTTTGTAGCATCCGTTCTGCAACTGACTGTCTGTCTGTCTGTCGTTTCCATGTGTTGACGGGTTGACATCTCCTCCGGCGCTGTCAGTCTCCGGTTCTGACACTGTCAGTTGGCGTTGTCAGATGGTGTCAGTGTTATGACACCCGGCTAAATATCTGCCAGTCAGCTATTTCTGGCAGATATTATCATAACTGGCAGCCAAACACAACCTTTTTGGCACATTATTTGTTTCTATCATGAAGCGAAAAGCATAAAGCGTTTCAACAACATTCGATAATTTAAAAAAATAATAACATAAAAAATATATTCAACTATGGGAAAGATTATAGGTATTGACTTAGGAACTACCAACTCATGTGTATCAGTTGTGGAAGGTAACGACGCCGTCGTTATCCCTAACAGCGAAGGCCGTAACACAACACCCTCTGTGGTGGCTTTTGTTGACGGTGGCGAACGCAAAGTGGGTGAACCCGCGAAACGTCAGGCCATCACTAACCCGAAACGCACGATCTACTCCATCAAACGTTTCATGGGAGAAACCTGCCAGCAGGTTCAGGATGAAATAAAACGTGTGCCTTACCAGGTGGTTTGCACCGCTAACGGAATGCCACGCGTCGACATCGACGGTCGTGAATACACCCCGCAGGAAATCTCTGCGATGATTCTTCAGAAAATGAAAAATACCGCCGAGGACTTCCTCGGTCAGGAGGTGACCGAAGCGGTAATCACCGTCCCCGCATACTTCAACGACGCTCAGCGTCAGGCAACCAAAGAGGCTGGTGAAATCGCCGGTCTGAAAGTGATGCGTCTTGTCAACGAGCCTACTGCCGCAGCGCTCGCCTACGGTATTGAAAAGAAAGACAAGGAGATGAAAATCGCCGTGTTCGACCTCGGTGGCGGTACATTCGATATCTCTATCCTCGAATTCGGCGACGGTGTGTTTGAAGTTCTCGCAACCAACGGCGACACACACCTCGGCGGTGACGACTTCGACCAGGTGATCATCAACTGGCTCGCCGACGAATTCCAGAACGAACATGGAATCGACCTCCGCAAGGACCCCATGGCCCTTCAGCGTTTGAAAGAAGCTGCCGAAAAAGCCAAAATCGAACTCTCAAGCACCACAACAACCGAAATCAACCTCCCCTACATCATGCCTGTCAACGGCATTCCCCAGCACCTGGTGAAAACTCTCACCCGAGCCAAATTCGAACAGCTCGCCGACAAGCTTATACAGGACACCATCAAACCCTGCGAACAGGCCCTCAAAGATGCCAAACTCTCGGCTTCTGAAATCGACGAAGTGATCCTCGTGGGTGGTTCAACCCGTATCCCCGCCGTGCAGCAGGTGGTTGAGAAATTCTTCGGCAAAGCTCCTTCCAAAGGTGTCAACCCCGACGAAGTGGTTGCGATCGGTGCGGCTATCCAGGGCGCGTCAATGTCAGGTAACCAGAACTATAAGGATGTCGTGCTCCTCGACGTGGTGCCTCTGTCAGTAGGTATCGAAACCCTCGGTGGCGTGATGACCAAACTTATCGAAGCGAACTCAACAATTCCTATCCGTAAGAGCGAAACGTTCTCTACTGCCGCCGACAACCAGCCCTCTGTTGAAATCCACGTGCTCCAGGGCGAACGACCCATGGCTAAGGACGACAAGACTCTGGGTAAATTCCACCTCGACGGCATCGCTCCCGCTCCCCGTGGAATCCCTCAAATCGAAGTTACTTTCGAAATCGACGCCAACGGCATCCTCAACGTTTCTGCCAAGGATAAAGCTACCGGCAAGGAACAGTCAATCCGCATCGAAGCATCAAGCGGTTTGACCGACGCCGAAATCAAACGTATGAAAGAGGAAGCCGAGGCCAACGCCGCTTCCGACGCCAAGGAAAAAGAACGTGTCGACAAAATGAACCAGGCTGACACCTACATCTTCCAGACTGAAAAACAGCTCAAGGAATTCGGCGACAAGATTCCCGCCGACAAGAAAGCTCCCATCGAGGCTGCCCTTGAAAAACTGAAAGAGGCCCACAAGGCAGGTGACGTGGCTGGTATCGACGCCGCTATCAACGAAATCAACACCACCTTCGGTGCCGCACAGCAGGATATTCTCAACGCTCAGCAGCAGGCCGGCGCCCAGCAGGCCGGTGGTGCCGACGCAGGCGCACAGGCCGGTGGCTCCGCACCCTCTGACGACCATGTGACCGACGTGGACTTCGAGGAAGTCAAGTAAGTTTGATAAGCAAACAACAAGCAACAATAAGCGAATCGGTGTAACTCATTGAGTTGCACCGATTTTTTGTTTTGTTAAACTTTGTATATTTGGCTCTGTTTTCGGATTTTTATCGTAATTTTGCATCAAAACTTTCACGCGACACTTTAGTCGGTGATGTTCAACAAACGAATAATACACCTTATTATATATAATAGTAT
>JAXJVW010000259.1:0-11581 GCA_036308365.1 Muribaculaceae bacterium | reverse complement strand
TCAGATTTTGAATGATTTCATTGCAAAGGTAATAAATCTTTTTCTGATTGACAAGCATTTTAAGTTTTATTATAGTATGTCACAGGCGCGTGGGCGTGACTGGTGAAACCGCACCGCCGGCTCCGATGAAAAATTTTGCGTGTGGGGTACACAATAAAACCGACCCCGCCAACGTTATTTAAATGTCAGTCATCCATTATGAACATTAAATGCTAATTGCCTATGAAGGAAAACATTACTCATGAAAAAATAAATAAAGAAATAAAGGTGAAAAACGAAACTAACGCCGCGGGCCCGCGTCAGTCGACCATCGATTTCCTGAAGCAGTTCGCACGGGTTTGCGGCACAGTCCCCGGATTGGCCGGCGGATTGAATGTGATTGTGGCCAATTGACCGCCAACCGCAGTGCCCACACTGTTTTAGCTGTTTGACGATTTTTTTTTTCGGAAACATTCCGGAAAAACAGTTTCTACGGGCCGATACGGCCAGTCTGAACCCGCCGGAACCCATAAGGCGAGGCCTGAAAACCGTCAGAAAAGCCAAAAAAATGCGTCGCAACACATCCAAACGGAAAAAATCCGTTCGGATGGTTTTGCAGTCTGAAAAAAAATCGCTAACTTTGCACCCGCAAAATAACTATAAACAAATAATTTAATAAAAACATGAAGTACGAAACCGTTTTCATTTTAACTCCCGTTTTGTCTGATGTTCAGATGAAGGAAGCGGTAGACAAATTCACTAAAGTGCTCGCCGACAACGGCGCCACAGTGGTGAATGAAGAACTTTGGGGTCTTCGTAAACTGGCTTATCCCATCGAAAAGAAAAGCACAGGATTCTACGTGCTGGTTGAGTTCGAAGGCGAACCCACTATCGTTAAAAAACTTGAGACAGCGTATCGCCGTGATGAACGAGTAATCCGCTTTTTGACTTTCCGTCTCGACAAATACGCAGCTGAATACGCCGCTAAACGTCGTAGCCTCAAAGCCAACAAGAAAGAAGAAGTAGTAGTAGAAAACAAGGAGGACTAAACCATGGCACAGCAATCAGAAATCCGTTACCTCACTCCCATGTCTGTGGACGTGAAGAAGAAAAAATACTGCCGTTTCAAACGCAGCGGCATCAAATATGTTGATTACAAGGATCCTGAATTCCTCAAGAAATTCCTCAACGAACAGGGCAAAATCCTTCCCCGTCGCATCACCGGAACTTCTCTGAAATTCCAGCGTCGTGTGGCTCAGGCCGTCAAACGCGCACGTCACCTCGCCCTGCTCCCCTATGTAACTGACTTGATGAAATAACCCCTTAATGCACTGTAACTTATGAAAATTATTCTCAAAGAAGACGTTCATAACCTTGGATACAAGGATGACGTAGTGGAAGTGAAAGACGGTTACGGCCGCAACTACCTTATCCCCACCGGAAAGGCTGTTATCGCTTCAGAGTCAGCGCTTAAGGTATTGGCTGAAAACCAGCGCCAGCGTGCTCACAAACTCGCTAAAATCAAAGCTGACGCCGAAGCCCTCGCTGCTTCTCTCGAAGGTGTGGCTCTCACAATCGGCGCAAAAACAAGCTCAACTGGCACCATCTTCGGTTCTGTTAACGCTATCCAGATCGCCGAAGGTCTCGAAAAACTCGGTTTCAACGTTGACCGCAAAGTTATCGAAATCAAACAGGCTGTCAAAGAAGTCGGCAAATACAACGCTATCCTCAAACTCCACAAAGAGGTGGCTGTTGAACTTCCCTTCGAAGTTGTTGCTGAATAATTAGCGACCCGTTTCGGACTAACCCACACGTGGGGATCAGCCCGGCAAACATAAAAAACTGCGATGCGAATTTTATTTTCGCACCGCAGTTTTTACGTTAATATCATATATTTAAACCCATTGAAAATGAGTTCATTAATGCTAATGCTGATTCATCGTTAGTTAATGAAATCACACCACAGCCGTCATGGACGCCTGTTGAACAGCGAAAGAATCCAAAGGAACACCACCGCACCGATGGTCGCAGTGATCAAACTTCCCAGAATGCCCTGGAAACTGAATCCGGCAACGCCGAGCAACCATCCCCCAAGCACACTGCCCACTATACCTACTACCATATTGACCAGACAGCCAAATCCGCTGCCCTGCATCAAGCGTCCGGCTACCGCGCCGGCGCATATACCTATTAATATAAACCAAACGAATTGCATATTGTAAATTTTTTGTGTTATTTTCTTTATAACATCCTGGTGCATACAAAAGTTCGTTTCAGCAAAATCTGAACCCCTGCACCCCTTTGCGAGGAGTGCGAAAAAAGCCCCGCGCGCGGTTGAAAACCTACGCGCGGGGCTGATCTATGAATTTGTCACGGCCATCGACCCTGCTGCATCCGATCAGTAATCAGGACGCGACGGTCGGCTCATGCATGTTAGTCATTCTCTGGGCGAAGCTGGCGAACCGTAGCGGCCGCCTGCCACATTTCGCTCTCGCGCAACTGACGGAGCTCCTCGTTGAGCTTCTCACGATAGTCAGGCTGAGAGTTAGAGTCGATTGATTTTTGTGCTTCGACACCCGTTTTTACGCTATCGTACAGCTCTTTAACCACAGGTTTGATAGCATCGTGGAACGGACCCATCCAATCCAGGGCACCGCGCTGGGCAGTGGTTGAGCAGTTGGCATACATCCAGTCCATTCCTTTGGCGGCGAACAGGGGCATCAGCGACTGTGTCAGCTCCTCGACGGTTTCATTGAACGCTTCCGAAGGAGTGTGGCCGTTTTCACGGAGAACCTCATACTGGGCCAGGAACAAACCTTGGATAGCGCCCATCAGTGAGCCGCGTTCACCGGTGAGGTCCGACACTGCCTCGCGCTGGAAAGTTGTTTCAAAAAGATAGCCTGAGCCGATGCCGATGCCCAGTGCCAGCGTGCGGTCAAGCGCTTTGCCGGTGTAATCCTGATAGACGGCAAACGAGGAATTCACCCCGCGTCCTTCAAGGAACATTGAGCGCAGGGAAGCACCCGAACCTTTTGGTGCCACCATCACCACATCGATGTCGGCCGGAGGAACCACGCCGGTGCGGTCGCTCCAGGTGATAGCGAAACCATGGGAAAAGTAAAGAGTCTTGCCGGCTGAAAGATGCTTTTTGATCACGGGCCACACGCTCATCACGGCGGCGTCTGACAGCAGACACATTATTATAGTGCCCCGTTCGCAGGCCTCCTCGATGCTGAAGAGGGTTTCGCCGGGCACCCATCCGTCGTTTATCGCTTTTTCGAAAGTCTTACCTTCGCGCTGGCCAACGATGACGTTGAAGCCGTTGTCGCGCAGATTCTGGCTCTGTCCGGGGCCTTGAACGCCGTAGCCTATTACGGCTATAGTGTCGTTTTTAAGTATTTCACGTGCTTTTTCCAGGGGAAATTCATGTCGGGTGATAACGGTTTCTTCTACACCGCCAAAGTTGAGTGTTGCCATATTGAGTACCTCTTAAAATTAGTTACCACATCAGGTGCTATAAAAGTTAGTTGATGTGAATTTATTGATTTATGATGCAAATTTACACAATTAATGGCGTAATTGCAAAAGATTATCACTTAAAATTCAACCATCCGGGCCGACCATGTCTTATCGGTGTTCGTCACCTGGCCGGGCTGTACATCCCGGTTTTCCGTGACATTGGAGGCAAAGCTGCCCTGGCGGCAATAAAAATGTTGGGCCGTCGGGGAAAAATCTGACCGAAATTTCGTAACTTTGTCCAATAACTGATTATGCGATGAAAGTACTCAAATTTGGAGGAACCTCAGTTGGAACAGCTGAGAGTCTGCGTCAAGTGAAGCGAATTGTGGAGCAACAGGTTGATCCCGTGGTCGTGGTGGTGTCGGCCCTTGGTGGCATAACCGACAAACTGATTTCCACGGCCCGTATGGCCGCCTCGGGCAATGAGGAGTATCGCGATTGCTTCAGCCTAATCTCCGACAGGCATGTCGAGGTGATAGAAAAGATAATCGAGCCTGACCGACGTCAGGAGGTCATGGCCTCGGTGCGCACTCTGCTCGATGAACTGGGCAACATTCTCCGCGGCATATCACTGATCAGAGACCTCTCCGACCGCACGCTCGACATTGTGGTAAGCTACGGCGAGCGCATGTCGTCGAGAATCGTGTCGTCGATGATTCCCGCCAGCCGGTTGCTTGACTCCTGCAACTTCATCCGCACTCGTCGAAGCGGAGGAACCCACTTGCTCGACACCCCAGCCACGCAGAAACTCGTGGCCGGGACTTTCGGTGCCGAAACCCCGCAGGTGACCGTTGTGCCGGGATTCATTGCCCGTGGCGAGCATGGCGAAATCACTAATTTAGGACGCGGCGGAAGTGACTACACGGCCGCAATTCTGGCTTCGGAATTAGGCGCGTCGGAACTCCAGATTTGGACCGACGTCGACGGATTCATGACCGCCGACCCAAGGGTCATCGACAAGGCCTATGTTATTGACAGCCTGTCGTTCATCGAAGCCATGGAACTCTGCAACTTCGGTGCCAAGGTGGTTTATCCCCCAACGATTTATCCGGTGTTCCACAGCGACATACCCCTGCTGATAAAAAACACATTCAACCCCGACGCACCCGGCACACGGGTAGTCAAAAAGAGCGTGGCATCTGACAAGCCTATCAAAGGCATCTCATCGATCAACGACACCTGCCTCATAACCGTGACCGGCTTGGGCATGGTGGGAATTGTCGGTGTGAACGCACGCATTTTCAGCACTTTGGCAAGGGCCGGAGTCAGCGTGTTCCTGGTGTCGCAGACGGCCAGTGAAAACAACACCTCGTTCGCTGTCAAAAACGCCGACGCCGAAACCGCGGTCACCGTTCTGCGCGAAGAATTCCGCAAGGAACTTCTTGAAGGGCAGATCTCATCGATAACACCCCGCCACAACATGGCCACCGTGGCCGTGGTGGGCGAAAACATGCGCGACACCCCCGGAATAGCCGGTAAACTCTATAACACCTTAGGCAAAAACGGAATTAACGTGGTTGCCTCGGCACAGGGAGCATCAGAGATAAACATCTCGTTTGTGGTGGAACTGGCCGACCTCGACAAAACCCTCCACGTGATCCACGACTCCCTGTTCCTGTCGGAAACACAGGTGCTCAACATATTCCTCGCCGGGGTAGGGCAGGTGGGACGCCACCTGCTGGCACAGATAAAACGTCAACAAGCCAAACTGCTCGAAACAAAACGGCTGGAGCTGCGTGTGGTGGGGATAGCCAACTCACGTCGCTCGTTGTTCAACCCCGATGGCATCGACATCGAAAACTATCGCGACAAACTCGAAACCGAAGGAGTGGAAACCACCCCGGGCCAGTTGTGCGACGCCATTGTGGCTATGAACATGTATAACTCCGTGTTCGTTGACTGCACTGCCTCAAAGGAGGTGGCTGCAATCTATCCCGAACTGCTCGGAAACAGTGTCAACGTGGTGGCTGCCAATAAAATAGCCGCATCGTCAGACTATTCGAACTACCGTTTCATGAAAGACGAAGCACAGCGCCGCGACATAAAATTCCTCTTTGAAACCAATGTGGGGGCCGGACTCCCCATCATCAGCACAATAAACAACTTCATCAACTCCGGCGACACCATTCTGGGTGTCGAGGCAGTCGTGTCGGGAACAATGAACTTCATCCTCGACCGTGTGGCCAACGGTGTGCCCTTCTCCAAGGCGGTGACACTCGCCATCAACGAGGGCTACTGCGAACCCGACCCCAGAATCGACCTCAGCGGCAGCGATGTGGTGCGCAAAATAACCATTCTCGCACGTGAGTCGGGCTATCACATCGAGCAGAGTGATGTCGAAGTGCTACCCTTCGTGAGCCCGCAACTGTTCGAAGGCGACGTCGAGAGCTTCATCGAAGCCTTGTCCACGGAAGACACCCGCATAGCGAACATTGCCGCCGAAGCCGCCGCACACGGACAGAGACTGCGCTACATGGCCACACTGCGCGACGATGGCCATGCGAGCGTAGGACTCAGAACAATATCGGCCGACCATCCGTTTTATGAACTGGAAAGTTGCAACAATGTCATCGCGATAACAACCGACCGCTACCACGACTACCCCATTATTATTAAGGGTTACGGCGCCGGAGCCGAAGTGACAGCCGCAGGTGTCTTCGCCGATATAATAAATATTGCAAATATCCGTTAATAAAGCAAAGGGACATTTCATCCCCGCCTTACGAAAAATTGACCTTATTCTGATATGCAATATAAACCTGTTACAGGAAATGGAGGAAGCGTAGGACTGATGGACGCCGTGATAAACTGCGTCACTGAGGACGGCTCGCTGTATTTGCCCGAACGGTTTCCTGTTATCCCCGGCGCTTTTTTCAACAACATAGCGCAGATGACTCTGCCCGAGATTGGCTACGTGGTCGCAAACATGCTTTTTGGCACTGACCTCCCCAGCGAAGTGATTAAAAACGTGGTTGACAGAGCTTTGACATATCCCATACCCTTCATCAGGCTGAGCGACAACGAATTCATGCTCGACCTGACGCGCGGCCCCTCGCGCAGCTACAACGACGTCGGTGCCCGCTTCTTCGCGGAAATGTTCAAGGTCCACACCAACCGCCCCGACTGCAAAGTCATGGTGGCGGCCTCAACCGGAACACTCACCGCCGTGGCCAACGCCTTCCGCAACATCAACGGAGTGACCACATTCGCCGTTTATCCCGCAGGCGAACTCTCGAAGGACCGTCGCGAACATCTCCGTGACATGGGCGACAATGTGGTCCCGGTCGAGGTAAACGGTTCGCTCGGCGAATGCCGCGAGATGGTCAAACAGCTATTCATCGACCGTGAACTGCGCAACCGGCTGCATCTCATATCGGCCAACTCGGCCAACCTCGCCATCCTGCTGCCGCGTGTCATCTTCTTTTTCTATGCCTACGCCCAGCTCCGGAAACTCGGTCTGCCGCTCGACAAGGTGGTGATAGCCATACCGACGCGCAACTTCGGCAACCTCACTTCCGCACTCATAGCCAACCGCATGGGGCTACCCGTGAGCCGTTTCATGGCCATAAACCATGGCGAAGACAACGAACGCCACATCAACGACTCACGCTTGGCGGTGCTCCATGAAAAAGGATCGGCAACCGAAATATACTCCCCGGCCAACCACCCCCTGGCCGACGACGAAATTTGCATACGCCTGCTGACCGAGCAACCCCTCGACCCGACGCCCCACCGAAAAAACCAGCGTCACGGATGGAGGATAGCCCCATCGCCTCAGGCCCTGAAACGAATCATAACAAGCGAGCCGAAGCCATTGGCCAGGCCCGCCAAATCTCAATCCATATGAACAAACGTAACATTAAAAAAGAAATCTGCGAGGTGTGCGGAAATGTGGCTTGCGAATCAATCTTCGCATCAAGTTTAATCAAAGGTGTCGACAAGGACGCTATGCAGCAGTCGGTCATCAACGCCGCCCTGCTCCAGGAACAATCGCTCAAGAAGGTTTCCGTGGCATTTGACAAAACTCCTCGCGATTTCGAGTCACGCAAAGACTACAACAAAGCCCGTCGTGCCTACTACACCAGAGCGTTCAACGCCCTCCGGGCTGAGTTCGGCGCCTCTCTCCAGGAAATTGTGAGCGCTATGAACTCTGCTATGCCTAAAAAATGAACATCTACGGCAAAATATTGAAACTTTTCGGGTGGTCGGTGACGGTTAGCGTCCCTGACTACCCGAAAGCTATCATTTGTGTGGCACCACACACCAGCAACTGGGACTTCATCCTCGGAAAACTGGCCTACGCTTCCGTGGGCCGGCGTGGCGGTTTCCTAATGAAGGAATCATGGTTCTTCTGGCCACTGGGCCCCATTTTCCGCGCAATCGGCGGAGTGCCCGTGCCACGGCGTAAAAAAAACTACTCCCTGACACAGCTGCTGATCGACCGCTTCCGCAACGAGCCCCGTCTGGTGCTCGCCATTACCCCCGAAGGAACACGCAAACCCACAGCGAAGTGGCACACCGGATTCCTCGAGATAGCCCGACAGGCCGGTGTTCCGCTGATTCTGGCAGCCATCGACTTCGGCACAAAACGTGTGCTGATTCAGAAACAGTTCACCCCTACAGGCGACAACGAAGCCGACATGGCGGAAATAAAAAAATACTACAGCCAATTCTCTGGCAAAATATCCTCAAATTGCATTACTGACTGATGACCAACAGCTTACTCAATGTGGCGATGCTCTCGCTGGATATATTTCAAAACGACCCGCACCACAACCTGTCGGAAGTGGAACGCCTGTTGGCCGACATCCCCGACACAACCGACCTCGTGGTGCTCCCCGAGCTCTTCTCGACAGGATTCTGCAACAGCCGCGACACAATGCAGGAGATGGCCGAGACCGTGTCCGGACAAACCATGCGGAGGGTCAAACAGTGGGCCGAGGCAAAAAACTGCGCCTTCGCCGGAAGTTTCCTCTGTCGCGTGGGCGACAAATTCTATAACCGCGCCTTCTTCATCGAACCCGGCGGCGACGAAACCTACTACGACAAGCGCCATCTCTTCTCGCTCAGCCACGAAAACGAGCTCTACTCCCCCGGCAACGAGCCGTTCCGCCCCGTGCGCTACCGCGGTTGGAACATCGCCATGATCGTCTGCTACGACCTCCGGTTCCCCGCTTGGTGCCGTCACAACGCAGGCGACTTCGATCTGCTCATCGTCCCCGCCAACTGGGGGCGCCGCCGAGAATATGCGTGGACCCATCTGCTGATTGCCCGTGCCATAGAAAATCAATGCTTCACAGTCGGGGTAAACCGTTCGGGAACAGATGACTACGGCGAATACGACCACACCAGCCGCGCCTACGGGCCAAAAGGAGAACCTATCCATGCCCCCGAGCATGGCTGCCTGACACTGGTCACCCTCGACAAAAGCCGGGTCGACGAAATACGCAGCCACTTCCCCGTGATCGCCGACGCCGACAAGTTCAGTATTCTCTGAAATCCATTGGAAACGGGTGTTTTAAGTATTTTTAATCAGCGGAAATTATGGTTATTTTCAAAAAAAATCGTAACTTTGCAGAATAATCGTCACATTGGCGCTCTCACCATCCGGAAATGGTCGCAATGTACTTAACAAGTCACTAATGGGTAAACAGAAAATACTTTATATCTCGCAAGAAATAACTCCATATCTTCCTAAAGACAACCTGTCAGACCTCGGTCAGAAGCTCCCACAGGCTATCCAGGAACATGGCTACGAGGTGCGCACTTTCATGCCTAAATACGGCCTCATAAACGAACGTCGCAACCAGCTCCACGAGGTGATACGTCTCTCAGGAATGAACATTGTCATCGACGACACCGACCATCCTCTCATCATTAAGGTCGCAACTTTGCAACCCTCGAGAATGCAAGTCTATTTCATTGACAACGACGATTATTTCGAACACCACGGAATCGACGGCCTGGAAATCAAACTCTCACCCTCCGACAACGACGAACGAACAATGTTCTTCACCCGCGGTGTCATGGAAACGGTCAAGAAACTCCGCTGGGAACCGGCGATTATCAACTGCTTGGGTTGGGTCACCGCATTAGCTCCCCTCTACATCAAAACCCGCTACACAGAGGACCCCGCATTCCGCTCAGCCAAAGTGATTTACGCCCTTTACAACGAACCGATTCCCGAAGATTTCGACCCGCGATTCGTGGAAAAACTGATCATGGACGGCTTCACCGACGAACAGATCAAGTCGCTCATTACCCCCGACGGAAAGGTCGATAACCTTGCCATTAACAAAATCGCCATCGACTATGCCGACGCCGTTGTGGTTTCATCGCCCGACGTCGATCAGGAACTCGTGGAATATGCCCGGAACTCAGGCAAACCGTTCCTCCCTTATCCCGGCGATGACAATTTCAGTGAATATGCTGAATTTTACGCCTCTCTCTCTTAAACACTCTGATAGAAATGAAATCTTCCAAAATATTCTCGGTTGTCATAATGTTAGGAGCGCTGCTCCTCTCTGCCTGTGAGGATACGACTGGCTCTATCGGTGAGTCGCTCATCGAAAACAAGGTCAAGGTCGTGATGGATTCCACATTCACACTCACTGGAAAATCTGTGGCGAACCAGAAAATCCAGTCAAGGACAGTCACACAGCTACTCGGTGTCATCAATGCCGAAAAATACGGCTCCCTGTCATCTGACTACGTGACCCAGTTCATGTCGGCGACAAACATCGACACCGCAAATGTCAAAATCTCCGACATCGACTCGCTGCAACTGGTGCTCAACATCCCCAACGGCGACTATGTGGGTGACTCTATCGTGCCAATGGGCATCAAAGTCTACCCCCTGACCAAACCGCTCCCCTCCCCAATCTACTCCGATTTCGACCCCGAAGGTTACTACGATCCCAACACTCTGTTGGCCAATAAAATCTACACATATTCAAATGTGGGCGAGAGCGACACCGTCAAACTCTACAACAGCCGATATGTCTACGCAACTTTGCCCAAGTCGCTCGCTGTCGGTCTGTTCGAAGCCTACAAAAAGAATCCGCAGAACTTCGCAACCCCCTCGGCCTTCGTCAAAAACGTGTTCCCCGGAATCTACGTTCGCAACTCCTACGGTTCCGGACGCGTGATGCGCATCGCCCAGTCGTCATTGCGTCTCCACTACCGCAAGCACACCACAACCTCCGACGGTCGCGACTCAACCTTTGCCGCCGTGGGATTCTATTTCGCCACAAAACCTGAGGTGGTGTCGAACAACCTCATCAACTACACCATGGCGCCTGAGCTGCAATCGTTTGTCAATCAAGGCAAAAACCTCATTGTAGCCCCTGCCGGACGTGATATCGAAATCAAATTCCCAACCCGCGAAATCATAGCGTCATATCATAAAAACAAAGGGAAACTCTCGTTGATCAACACCCTTTCGTTCAAAATCCCGGTTGAGGAAATTGAAAACAACTATGGAATTACAGCGCCCCCAACCGTGATGCTCATCCTCTCAAAGGACAAGGATAAATTCTTCGTGGAAAATGAACTGACCGACGATGTGACCTCGTTCGTCGCCGAATACGATGCAACCAACAAATGCTACACATTCGCCGAGATGAGAAAATACATCAAGGACATGCTCGAAAAAGAAACCGTGACCGACGAGGACCTCACTTTCACAATCACCCCCGTGTCACTGGTGACAACCCAGGAGGCTTCAACATCCTACTATTACTATTCATCAACCGAACGCGTCAATGCCGTGGTCCCCTTCATCAACACTCCTGCAATGGCATTGCTCAAATTGGAAGAGTCTAAAATCATTCTGACGTTCAGTAATCAATAAACCGAATTCCGAACACCCCCACCCATGGTGTTCACCAAGCCACAATAGCTCAGTCGGTAGAGCATTTCATTCGTAACGAAAAGGTCGCCGGTTCGATCCCGGCTTGTGGCTCAATAATGCCGAAAGGCTGCCTGAATCGATTTAATCAGGCAGCCTTTCGACTTTTTATACTCAGGAATTTCTTCCTGAAACCTCAGAAACTGTTTAAATTTATTTATCGCAGGATTTGAG
>JAXJVW010000258.1:0-2584 GCA_036308365.1 Muribaculaceae bacterium | reverse complement strand
ATCTTGATTCAGTCATTTAGGAGCCCCTAAACTCCTTCATCAAGATTAAAAATCTAAATGACAATCATTCTCAAATCCTGCGATAAATAAATTTAAACAGTTTCTAAAACAAAACGGATGCATCAATTTTTTTCATTGACACATCCGAATTATCGGTTTTTAATATAGCTTTGCTTATCGTATCCACGGCGGTTTGGGCCGAGGCTAATTGACAGGCTATCAGTTTACGGAAGCCCGGTTCACGGCCACCCCTTTCATATTGCCCTGGTTTGGGCGCATTCTTTCGCCATTGGATTTCATTTTTCCACAGCGGTCGCCACGTCGGCCTTGTTCCATTTTCATCTTTCCACCATGTTTCGCAGGTGCGTTGATGGCGATATTTTCAAGGAAAACCACATATTGGTCAGGGGTTAGAATCTCCTTCACCTGAGTGAGATATTCACGTTTGGCCTGCCTGTGTTTAGCTGCGCGCTCCTTACGGTCAGGTCTGGCGGCTTTGTCCTTAGCCTCATTCATTTTGCACTTTCCCTCTTTGCGCGCCTGTTTGAGTGCATCGATTTTCGATTGCTGGTCGGCTGAGAGAGTGATACCTTCGAAAGCATTGAATCTGGGGCATTCAGATTTGCCTTTTTCGCATCGCTGGTTTTTATTGCAGCATTTTTCAGTTTTCTCTTTGGGGGCGTTGTTATCCTGCTGCTGAGCAACGGCTGAGAATCCACACATCGCCATCAATGCGAGTGAAATTGATACAAATGTCTTTTTCATATTCAAATTTTGTTTTATCGTTCATTGAAATCGCAATCATTGTTTCCACATGACATGTTTCATGCACAATCATTAAACAATTTCTTTAATTCAATTCAAATATATGACATTATTCAAAGGCAAAAGTTTAACCCCGTCAATTGAATTAACTTAATTTAGTTAAAGGGTTAATTTGAGTTACCGGCCGTCAGTAAGGCCAGTTTATGCTCCAGATCAGTGGATGAAAGCCGGGTTGTGATTTTTCCGAGATGAGCCACGGATATGTTGCCTGTTTCCTCAGAAACCACCACGGCGATGGCGTCGGTGGCCTGTGAAATTCCGAGTGCCGACCTGTGTCGCAACCCCATCGATCTGGGTATGTTGGTGTCATGACTCACGGGGAGGATGCATCCGGCCGACACAATCTTATCGTGGGCAATGATCATAGCACCGTCATGGAGGGGGGAGTTTTTGAAAAAGATATTCTCAATCAGGCGTGTGTTGATCGAGGCGTTGATGATGTCGCCGGTTTTCTCATATGACTCCAGCGGGATGTTACGCTCAATCACAATAAGCGCGCCGGTTTTGGATTTCGCCATATTCATGCATGCGTAAACGATAGGCATGATCCACTGGTGTTGTTCCTGAGTGTCAGATTTCTTATGGTGATGGAAAATCTCCTTGAGGAATTTCCATCGTTTCTGCGATCCGAGCTCCACGAGGAATCGTTTTATCTGGTCCTGGAATATGATAACCAACACCAGCAGTCCTATGCTCATGAACTTATCGAGGATTGTTCCGAGCATTTTCATTTCCAGTATTTCCGATGTGACCACCCACACAAGTATGAAAGCGAGCACACCGAAGAAAATGTTGATGGTACCGGATTCCTTCATAATGCGATAGAGGTAGTAGAGCATTATGGCGACGAGGATTATGTCGATGATATCTTTTATTCCGAAGGAAAGCATTGGAGGTGGGGGCGTTAGAGGGTTTTGTTCTGACTCGTGTCAAAAATGGAATCATGAGTGGATGAACACTATGCGGTGGTCAGCAGCACACTCTTGAATGAAGGAAGATTAGTGGCGACTGCGTAATGGCGTAAATTTCAGAGTGGCTCATTCAGATGCCACCATATGTCGCAGGCCTGGCGTGCCTCCCGGACATCGTGGACACGGAGAATGTCAGCGCCACGGTCAAGGGCAAACGCATGGAGGGCGGTTGTCGCCGGCAGGGCCTCGTCAGCAGTGATGCCGAGCGCCTTTGTGATCATTGATTTCCTCGACACTCCAACCAGAAGGGGGGCCGGCAATGTGTGGAAAACCTCGAGGTTGCGCATGAGCTCATAGTTCTGGCTGAGAGTTTTGCTGAACCCGAAGCCGGGATCGAGGATAATGTCGTTAACACCCATCAGCGCCAATTTGTTGAGTTTCGAAGCGAGGTCGTCGAGGACCGACGCAGTCACTCCGCGTGTGCCATAATCGGTGAGCTGCTGCATGTTTTCAGGCGTTCCTCTCATGTGCATAAGCACGTAAGGGACCTTCATTTCGGCCACGGTCTGGAACATGTCGGCATCGAGATCGCCTCCCGAAATATCATTGATGATATTCACCGAGAGATTCTTCACCGCCTCACGTGCGACAGAGGCACGGAAAGTGTCGACGCTAACCGGAATTTCGGGTGCTATGGACCGGAGTATATTCATTCCGTTTTCCAGGCGTCGCAGCTCCTCATCGGGCGACACATCGTCGGCACCCGGACGTGAGTAATACGCTCCGATGTCGATTATGTCGACTCCCTGATCAATCATCTCCCTCACCCTGAAGGCGATTTTCTCGGT
>JAXJVW010000257.1:0-3261 GCA_036308365.1 Muribaculaceae bacterium | reverse complement strand
TCCATATCCATCCGATAATAAAGCGGTTGCGGCTCCGGCGCGCCGACATATCCTGGGTATTGTTTGCGGTCATTCGTAATGATGGTTTCAGACCCACAAAGTTAGCAAATTCCCTATTGAAGTCATTTAAACTTTTTCTTAAAATAGCTTCACCCGACGTATTCTTTTCAAAGAAAAAGTTTAAACGACTTCATAAGGAGTGGCAGAGCTAAACGTTTTTTAGTAATTTTGCCGAAAATTGCCCGAATACATTTATGAGCCATACCCATAACCCCTCACTGTTGCCTCCCGACCGCGAGGAGGGCACTTTCAACCTGATGCAGAGCGTGAAACGTCGCTTTTACGCCATGCGCAACGGAATGCTGGCCGCCCAGATGCGCCAGGGTGGAGTCGACTACCGCATAAACTTCGGCCTCAACATCCCGCAGATCAAGGATATAGCCGCTGAGCTCATTGCAAGCGGCCTCTCGGCCGCCGAACTCGCCTCGCTTGCCCGTGCGCTATGGGACAACGAGAGCACCCGCGAGAGCCGGCTGCTGGCACCGATGATTCTGCCGCCGGAAGCAGCTCCTGAGGTAGCAGCCAGATGGATGGAAGAGGCACAGACGGCCGAGATTGCCGACATGCTCTGTCATTCGCTGCTGCGGCGACTTGATTGCGCGCCCGGCCTCGTAGCGGCAGCCATGGCCTCCCCTACCGGACGACTCGGGACCTACACTCCCCTCCGGTTGCTGGCCAACCTTCTCGCATCGGGAAGAATAAGCGCCGACGAGGCAGAGAAAACAATGGCGGCATCCCCGGCCGAGGACGGAGACGCCGCAATGGTAAAGCGCCTGAGGACGCAGATTGAGCAGGAAATCAGCGCTCAGCGATTACTGTGAGGACTCCCGACCTGTCGAAACAGATTTCGTTGAACACAGGGTCGCTGATTTCAGTCGGTAGCCGTCGCGCTCCATCTCGTGGACGCCCTCCACGCTGTCGCGGAAACCATTGTGCTCAAGCAGATTATAGAGCTTACCGGGCACCACCGCCTTCAGCAGATAGGGCGAGAGCGAATAATTTTCGGGAGCCGTAATGTCGGTAATCGCACCTTTCGAATCGAACGTCATGAGAATGCCGTTGGCGAGCCCGACGGTATAGGTCGACGAGGCATAAGTCTTGTCGCAGCGCACTATGGCGTGGCCGTCGCAGTAGCGTTCCAGAAACTTTCTTGCCTTCGAGGGGAGTTTGGAATAATCCACACTCCCGGCCACAGCCGGCCCTACTCCGGCAAAAGCCACGGCGCCTGCGGCGCCCTCCACGGGAGCTATGATATTATCATTCAAATCGGTCTCGGGAGTCAACCCGAAGCCCGTTGCCGGGACCCACATCGCCACGGCTGCAATCATCAAAGGGAAGAAACTTTTAAACGCTTTCATAATCGTGAGTTTTAACGGATGATTGAAATCCCTCTCACACTCTCACAAATAAAACGTCCCCCACCCTCCGCGGGTTCACTACCTTGCCATCCATCATCTATCTTTTAATATTACTGTCCGCTAAACCATAAAAAGGCGAGTCCAACTTCTTGAACGGCAGAAGTTGGGCTTGCTTTTTGTAAAGGACAAGCCCCCTCAGCAGTTTTCAGAGACTACGGGAGGTGATTCTGAGGCTTGGACAAGCATGCTCTTCAGGTCTGCATCGGGCTGATTGAGGAACTTTTCGAGATTAAGGTAATACATCAGAACGATTCTCACGATTGTAGCCAGTCCCGAGAAGCTCCAATGCCTGTTCAAGGTGCTTTGCAAGACCGAGAGTAACAGATTGGCGATGAGCGTGACCCATATCTGAATTTTGATGGCGTTGGCGCTTTCGCCGTAGAAGTATCTCAGAGGGAAGTTCTGCTTGATCTGCTTGAAAAGAGACTCTATCTGCCAGCGACGGCGGTATATTGCCACGATTGTCTCCAGTGGCATGTCGAAATCATTGGTCAGAAGCGATATGAGTTTTGGCTTCTTTCCTTTCTTGATATCAACGTATGTGATTATCCTGGCTATGTGGTTTATGCTGTCTTTACGGAACACCACGACCTGCTCACGACATTCCATCAGGCCCTGTGGATTTTGATGCATACAGTCCACAAGCACCTCATAACTAAGGTTTTTCTTCATTTTGGTGACATATGCGACACCACGGTCCGTAAGCTCTTCAAATTTGGCATAGTTGATATACGCACGGTCAAGAGCGACTATCTCGTTGTGACCGTAATGGCTCGGAGCGAGCATGAAAGAGTCATTAGTCGCCGCCGAAGTGAACCGCACGTCGCAGGGTACGCCCTCGTTGGCGTGTATGACCGAGTGTACCTTTATGCCGCCTTTCTTCTTCCCGGTCTTGGGATGCCGTCCGACTCCCTTGAAAATGGCATTGGAGAACAGCGTAATGGTCGTGGAATCAATGATTCTAAGCCGCCTTATCCACTCTTCGGTGCCATTGCGTCGGCTGTCCGAGGAAAGAATATCCTTGTTGGCGACATACAGGCCACGATACACCTCCTCGAAGAATTTCTCTGACCGCCTGGCGTTTGCGTCCGAAAGGGTGCTGCGCTTCGGGACTGTATCTATTCCGACATGGTGAAGCTTGCGTACCTCGGCTGTCATAGATGTCTCTATCTCACGCAATGAGTCGAAGCGTTGGATTACCGCATACAGCATCGTAAGAAGATGCGTGTAGCCGTCGAAGCTCTTGACATACTTCTCTCCGCCGTGTTTTCGGCTTATTTCAACAATTTTATCACGATCGAGTGATTTTATCAGCTGTCCATATATCGGCTGTCCGAAGAAATTACTACTTTTGGGCATTGGTTAAATTTGGTTTTTGGCGAAACAAAAATAACCATAAAGGGCTGACTCCTGCAAATGGTAATCGACTTTAGTCGTTTGCTTTGCAAGAATCAGCCCTAATTTTTCAATTGCTCAAAAAGTTTAGCGGACAGTAATAATAAGGAATAATATATAAGGAATCTTCGCCGTGATGCTGTCGGAGGAATTGTCGAAAGATATGGAAGCCACAAAGGGCGTTATCCCTTACCGAAACGCCAATCTTGCTGAGCTTGTATTCCTCCTCGTTGACCTTTTTAGCATACTCTACAAAATCATCGGTGGATTTTGCGCCTTTAGGCATAACTCGACCTTGCGCTAATGCTCTCAACGCATCGAGGGTAAGGCGGTGTTTTTGGGAGTAATCGAAGATTCGTTCATCAATTTCCCTCCTTTGGATTTCGAG
>JAXJVW010000256.1:0-4247 GCA_036308365.1 Muribaculaceae bacterium | reverse complement strand
CTTTTGAGTTGCGCAGGGTGTCCTCAGGATAGAGATTGAGGGTGTTCATGACATCATAGATGCGATCGGCCCCGAATGAAATACCCACACCTGAAACGCCCGGCAGACCGAACACTCCGGTGAGGTTGTCGTAGCGTCCACCACCTGTGATTGAGCCACTCTGGGTGTCGAGCGCCTTAACTTCAATAATGGTTCCGGTGTAGTAATTCAGACCTCTGGCGAGCGATACGTCAAGGTCGAGCTCGGCTCTGAGGCCAAGATTCTTGACACCTGAGATTACTTCGCGCAGTTCGGCAACGCCGATTTTGCCTATTTCAGAATCGGCCAGAACGCCATCGAGCTGTGTCAATCGGCTTTCGGTGTCGCCACTGATTTCCAAAATCGGTTGCAATTTGAGGATCGCCTCCTGTGACAGACCTCTGTCGGCCAGTTCTTTGTTGACGTTTTCAATGCCGATTTTATCGATTTTGTCAATCGCTACGGTAATGTCGATCATTTTGTCGGGGGCACCGATGCATTCGGCTATTCCCGCAAGCACTTTGCGGTTGTTGAGTTTGATGGCGATGTTTATGTTCAGTCGCGCGAACACCTCGTCAATAATCTGCAGCAGCTCGATCTCGTTAACAAGCGAATTTGACCCTACGATGTCGGCATCGCATTGATAGAACTCGCGGTAGCGGCCTTTTTGTGGACGGTCGGCACGCCAAACGGGCTGAATCTGGAATCGTTTGAACGGGAATTGTATTTCGTTGCGGTGCTGAACCACGAATCGGGCGAAGGGAACGGTCAGATCGTAGCGTAGACCTTTTTCGCATAACTTTGAGGCAAGTTTAGAGGGTTCGTTCCAAAGCTCGGCGTCAACGCCGTCAGTGAAATTACCTGAGTTCAGGATTTTGAACAGCAGTTTGTCTCCTTCTTCGCCATATTTTCCCATCAGTGTTGACAGATTCTCCATGGCCGGAGTCTCGATCTGACGGAAACCGAAGAGGGCGAAGACATCGCGGATTGTGTTGAAAATGTAATTGCGGCGCGCCATCTCAGCGGGTGAAAAGTCGCGTGTACCTTTTGGAATTGATGGTTTCTGTGCCATATTCTGCAGTGGTGTTAATCTGTTTTGATCATGATTTCATTTTCGTGGCCTCGCTCATCATCGGGCGGTGATAGTGTAGGGGCTATGCAGGTTCCGGAGGGTGAGATTTGTTTTGAGGTGTGCTATGAAATCGTTGAGAGTTACTATAATAAATATATAATCTGTTTAGTGGTCGTCGTCAGGGTCTTCATCAGTGGCCACCGGAAGAGTGAATAGATATTCCAGGCCTCCCCCTTTGCGGTTTCTGACTGAGATGGTTCCTCCGAACGAGATGATGGTGTTCTTCACGATGGGGAGTCCCAGACCGGTTCCACCTGCCTTCCTTGACCGTCCGGAATCCACTCGGTAGAAGTATTCGAACAGGTGGGGCAGATGTTCCGAAGGCACCCCTTTGCCGTTGTCGAAGAAGCAGAATGTGAAGAATTTTTTGTTACGTGACACGAGCTTCACTCCCATCTCCGTGCCACCGCTGTAGGCCACTGAATTCTTTGAGAGGTTCATCAGCATGGCCGATAACAGGTTGAAGTTGGCTCTGATGGTGCAGTCGAGCGGCACGTCGTAAACAAACTCCATTTGTCGGCACATGCCACTTTCGGTCAGGTCGTTGGCAACGGTGAACACCACCTCGTGGAAGTCGATGACCTCGGTGAGCACTTTCTGGCTGCCTTCTTCCAGTCGGTTTATGGTTGAAATGTCGTTGAGCATCTCAACCAAACGGTTAACCTGATTCTGGGATTTTTCCAGGAAGTGGGTTTTCATTTCATCATCCATGTCCTGATTAGCCAGGATGGTGTCAATGTAGCCTTTGATTATTCCTAACGGGTTCTTCAGCTCATGGTTGATGTTATTGGTCATCTGACGTTTGGTTTTCCACTTGTCCTCGATGACTTTCAGTGCCATTTTGTGCTCTTGCTCACGGGCTACCAGCGCTTTTGAACGCTGATGGTAGAATTTGATGATCTGACGCGAAATGTCGCCAAGCTCATCATTGGGGAACTCGAGGTTCTCGTTGTATTCAGATGAGTCATTGATGGCGTTGTTGACGAACGTCCGGAGATTCACGATGTTACGGGCCAGGTGTGAGGTGAACACGTAGATGATGATGGTTAGCAGTATACCGGCCGCGATGACTGAGATGATGAAAATCTGCGAGTTGTCAATGGAATGAGACATCGCCGGAGTGTAGGGGACAACTGTCTGTACCAGATACTGCCCATCTTTGGAGAATTGTATTTTGTTGAAAAACGCTTTCTCCGGGTCGAGATTCACTTTGTTCCCGAGTGAATCGGTGGCCACCATCTGCGAGCCTTTGAAAAACTCCTTGTAGCGTTTGTTCGCCACTTCGGGAGCCGGTAGCTCGTAGCCTATACGGCGCACTACGTTGCCGGTGTTTGTGTCATATATGGCCACGCATATGTCATCATACTCCGTTCCTTTGTGGTAGCTCTCTATGAACTGGAGGAATGTGCTCACCAGAAGGTCGCGGTGAGGATTGCCGGAGTCGTAAAGGTCGAGGATACGGTTGTTGATGATCGATATGCGCTGACGCATCGCGGCCTCACGCAACTCGTGTGTCCTGTAATTGTGGAAAAAACAGACCACACTGACAAAAACCCATAGCGTGAGCGCTATGGGAAAGAAAAGTCGTTGCTGATAGTTAAATGTTTTCGTTAAAACCATAACCAAATCCTACGCGAGTTTCAATGTACTGGCCGAATGTGTCAATCTTTCTGCGTAAGCGGGCAAGATTGACGTCAACGGTACGTTTTGTTACCTGTACAGCATCGGGCCACACCTCTTTGATGATTTCGTCGCGTGAGTAAACGTGGTTGCGGTGAGTTAGGAAAAACACTAATAGGTCATATTCAGTGCGGGTTAGTTTGACCGGCAGACCATCGCAATAGCATGATTTTTCGTTTCTGTCGACTCTCAGAGCTTTGAATGTCAAATCGGGCAGTGTGCCGTTTTTCGACATCGGGGCCGACATGCCGCGGGGCTGAACTGATGTGTCGTAACGACGCAGAACGGCCTTGATGCGGGCTATCACCTCGGGGATGTTGAACGGTTTGGTGACGTAGTCGTCGGCGCCTATGTTCAAACCCATCACTTTGTGGTCCTCGCCGTTCATCGCTGAACACAGAATGATTGGAATTCGCTCGGTCTCAGGTTCGTACTTCATTCGTTTGACGAAATCGAAGCCGCTGAGGCGTTCCATCATAATGTCGACTATGCAGATGCTGTAAATTGATAAATCATGGCGTAGCGCTTCTTCGGCGCTGTAGTAGCAATCAACTTCCCAGCCTTCTTTTTCAAGGTTATATTTTAATATTTCGCAGATTGACTCTTCATCGTCAATAACTAATATCCGGATTCTCATTGTATTGGTTGTTTAGTTTGATGCAAAAATACAAAAAATGGATTGAAACTTACGTTAACTATTGTTAAATCGCTGTTCGATGTAATGATTGGTTGCTAAGAAATTATTTAAATGTTGGTTCTTAAAGCATTTCATTTGATTCTGAGGCTTTTTCGGGTGTATTTTAAATCCTCATCAGCCACAATGGCGCTATGGCACCATCTTCGAGTTTTTAAATCATCTCAAAACGGCTTTCAGAGCATTACAAATAAATCAGCCAATTTATTTCTTAACGTTTGTGTTGCGTTATTTTTTATTATTGCCCATGAAGTCGACGTAGGGCCGGTCAAGTCGTTGGATCAGATACTCCTTCAGGTCGTCCCATCTGTAGTAAGGGTAACTGTCTGATTTCATGTTGACGGCAACGGGTCGTTCGTTGTGAAGGATTTTAACGATAACATCGTCGTTTTTATTGCGGTAGAATATCATCTGAATGTTCGCGGCCATTGGCGACACATGGAAGTCGTTCCAAACGTTGATAAGTTTTTCCGGGTCGTTTTCTTCGCCGAAGCAACGTGTCAGCTGAATCAGGGCTACGAAGGGCACCACATTGCCGTCGTGACCGAATCGCAGCGTTGCTCCTTTCTTATTTTGGGCTATGTATTCGTCAGCTTTGTCAATGAAGTTTTTCAGAAGATGTTTGGCGTTGTTGACGTGAACTCCCTCGCTTCGGGGATAGGCTGAGTTGTGGATGTAGAAATCGAAGTTGAACACTTGCCAGAGGTCGAACATCTCCTCGGG
>JAXJVW010000255.1:0-3537 GCA_036308365.1 Muribaculaceae bacterium | reverse complement strand
GTCGGGGATAGTGTAGCCCAGGGTCAGAGTTTTCATTCGGAGGAATGATCCGTCCTCGATGTGGAACTGTGACACCTCATGTTCGTTGTTGTTATTGTCGGTTGTCGGCGCGGGGGTGTCGCAGTCGTAGTAGCCGGTTTCGAGGAAGCGTTCGTAGGCGTTTGCGGCGTCGAGCAGACGGGTGCCGTGGTTACCGTTCCAGCATTGGAACAGGTCGGTGTAGTACTTAGAGTTGTTGAAAGCGTCGCGGATGATGGCTGAGAAGAACATGTTCATGTCGAACCCTTTCCATGTTGCGCCCATGTTGACGCCGAACTGAGCTTTGGGGAGGTCGCAGCCGAGCCATGTGCGGTCGTTGTAGTTGATTTTGCCGTCGCCGTCGGCGTCGACATATTTCACGCGACCCACGGCGGGGTGACCGAATTCCACCTGATATTTGCTGCAGTATTCATCGACTTCGGCCTGAGTGTGGAACACGCCGTCGGTTTTGAAGCCCATCCATGAGCCGAGAGACTGGCCGACGAGGGAGTGGTTGGCGTAGCCTCCGCCGTAGGTGTAGTAGATGTCGTCGAGCAGGTCGGTGACTTTGTTTTTAGAGACGGTGACGTTGAGGCCCACGTTGTAGGAGAAATCGCGACCGGCTTTCGAGCGCCATTCGATCTGAGCTTCAAAACCTTTGTTTGTCATTTCCCCGCCGTTGTACCAGCAGTAGCCACCTTCGCCGATTGTTCCGATGTAGGGTTTTTCGACGAGCATGTCGTTTGTTTTCTTGTAGAAATAGTCGAGAGAGGGGGTGAGCTGGTTGTTTAGCAGACCGGCGTCGATACCCACGTTGGTCTGGTAGGTTTTCTCCCATTTGAGGTCGGGGTTAGTGGTTCGGATACGGTAGGCACCGGGAGAGAGAGTCACGCCGTCGCCGTTCATGTTGTAGGAGCCGCGGTCGAGGCTCATGAGGTATTTGGCGTAGAAAGCCTCGTTGTCGATCAGGTCGTTACCGTTGATACCCCAGGAACCTCGGAGTTTGAGGTCAGAGAGCCAGGAGCGGGTGTGGGCCATGAATTTTTCCTGAGAGATGCGCCAACCGGCAGAGAAAGAGGGGAACCATTCGTAGTTGTGGTCCTTGGAGAGACGTGATGATGCGTCGCGGCGAATGGTTACAGAGGCGAGGTATTTGTTGTCGTAGCTGTAGTTGAGTTTACCGAATCCGGAGAACATGGAGTAGTTCGAAGCACCTGCGCCGACGTTTTTGTTTCCGGTCACGTTTCCGAGATAGAGGTAGTTGGGGTCCTCGATAGTCAGGCCTGTGCCGTAGCCGAAGAAGCTTTCGTTGTGATATTTTTTTGATTCCACACCGGCGAGGGCCATGATGGAGTTTTTGCCCAGGTCGATGTTGTATTGCGCGGTGTTAGTCCACACCCAGTCGACGTTTTTGGCAGTTGACTGAGTCAGTTTGTTGACCTCGTCGCGGAGCCATTTCGGTTCGAACGTTTTGTTGGTTTCATTGTAGTAGTTCACACCGAAGTTGGTTTTGATGATGAGGTTTTTGATTGGTTCGATCTGTAGGTAGGCGTTACCGAACACGCGCCAGTATTCGTGTTTGTTGCCTTTGTTGTTCTGGATCAGGCGCATCATGTTGGGAGCGTCGCCGAGCACGTCGTTGATCTGGTCGACGTAGACCCCTTCGGCGTCATAGACCGCTTTGGCGGGGTGTTGTTTGACGGCGTTTTCCTCGGCACCGTCGGGCATGTAGTGGGCTTTCCAGTAGTTCACGGCCACGTTGCCACCGGCGCGGAGACGGTTGTTGAGGTAGCCGTAGTCAGAACTGAAACGGGAGTTCACGCGCTGGAAGTCAGAGCCTTTGACGATACCGTCGTGGTCGAGGAAGCTGAGTGAGAGCGATGATGCGCCGTTCTCGGCGCCTTTGGAGAGGCCGACGGTGTAGGTTTGCATCAGAGCAGTGCGGTGGATTTCCTTCTCCCAGTCGGTTGATTGCGGGAGCACGTCGGCTCCGTTGAGGTTTTTGTAGGTCTGGAGCTGGGCGGTAGGACCGTTTCCGTAGATAGCAGAAGATGGTGTCGCGCCGTTGTGGGCGTATTTGTAGGCCGACCAGTAAACGTCGCCCCACTGGTAGGCGTCGAGCAGGTCGAGTCCGCTGTTGTAGGTCTGAACGGTCAGTGTTGCGTCGAAAGTGACGTGGGCTTCACCGGCTTTGGCGCGTTTGGTGGTGATGATGATGACACCGTTTGCAGCCTGTGCACCGTAGATAGAAGCCGAAGCGGCATCCTTGAGCACCTGGATTGATTCGACATCGTTGCTGTTGAGGATAGTACCGGGGTTTTCGCGTGTCATGACACCGTCGATGACATAGAGCGGACCGTTGGCTTCGCTACGGAATGAAGAAGCGCCACGGATAGAAGTTCCGGTGGAGAGACCGCCGGGGGTGCCGTCGGTGGTGACCGTCATGCCGGCCACACGACCCTGGAGCGACTGGATGACGTTGCCTGTGGGGATGTCGGCCACGTCTTTCATTTTCACTACAGATACCGAGCCGGTGAGGTCGGATTTCTTTTCAGAAGAGTAGCCCACGACCACAACTTCGTCGAGCAGGGCGGTGTCCTCGTCGAGGCGGATGGTCATCTGAGCCTCCGCTTTGAGAGTTTGCGACTTGAATCCTATATAGGATATGGTTATGCTTGAACCTTCGGGGACAGAGAGCGTGAAGTTTCCGTCGAAGTCGGTTGAAACACCTTCAGAACCTTTGACGGAGGAGATCACGCTCGCGCCGATCAGCGGTTCGTCGTCAGTGGCGGACAGGACGGTGCCGTGCACGGTTATTTTCTGTGCTTGCATCGTCAGAGCCATCAAGAATAGCAAAAATGCGCTGAGAATAGCTTTTTTCATGTGATTTTTAGTTAGGTTTGGTTTTATGTCGCAAATTTAATATATGGTCTGATAATCAGAGTAGTAAGTATGTTGCATAGAGTTGTAATTTTTGTGCGGGGCAACATAATTCATAAAGATTGCAACATAATTAGCACCTTGCAGGGTGGCGGATTGAAAAAAAGTCCGCGTCGCCCCGTGAAGAACAGTGGGGGTGGCGCGGATATGGGTGGTGGTTATGTGGTGCGGTCAGTTTTTTATACCGAGGCGTTCGCGCATTTCGGATGGGGATTCGCCGTAGGTTTCGCGGAACACGCGGGTGAAATAGGCGGGAGCGGAGAAACCGACCTCGTAGGCGATTTCGCTGATTGAGCGTTCAGTTGCGGTCAGCATTTCGCGAGCCTTGGCCAGACGCATTTTGCGCAGGAGTTCCACGGGGGAATAGTTGGTGAGTGCCTTGATTTTGCGATAGAACTGCGAACGGCCTATTCCCAATTTGGCTGCGAGCGAGTCGATGTTGAGGTCGGGGTTGCCCAGTTCGGCGTTTGTCAGCTCAACGAATCGGGCGTAGAATTCATTGTCGATGTCAGGTACACCGGTAGCCGGGTTTCGTTTAGGGAGTGTGGCTGAGGCCGGCGAGGGTTTGTCGGTAGAGGC
>JAXJVW010000254.1:0-7610 GCA_036308365.1 Muribaculaceae bacterium | reverse complement strand
GTCACTTAGCTCGCTAAGCTCCCTCTTCTTCGAGGGAAAATCTTCTAAAAATTCCCCTCGGATAAATATCAAAATAATTTCCACCAGTTACTTGTGAAAATCAGTAAAGGCTTGTGACCACCTCTCTGACAGATGATGTGGCATTGTGGGAGTAGTAGTGGATTGACGGGATGCCGGCGTTTAGGAGTTGCTCTGACTGACGGATACACCAGTCGATTCCAACTATTTTCGCCTCCTTGTCATCGCGGCAAGCCATCAGACGGTCGGTGAGTTCAGTCGGGAGGTCGGTGCGGAACACTTTCGGCAGCAATGTCATCTGGTTGATGTTGATGATCGGTTTGAGTCCGGGAATGATAGGCACGTTGATTCCGGCGGCGCGAGCTTTGTCAACGAATTTGAAATATTTGTCGTTGTCAAAGAACATCTGTGTCACCACATAATCGGCTCCGGCGTCGACCTTGGCCTTGAGCCACTGCAGATCGGTTTCCATGTTGGGCGACTCCTCATGTTTTTCGGGATAGCCGGCTACGCCATAGCTGAAGGGGGTGTCGGCGATAAAATCCATCGGTGTTCCGTCAATGAATAGCCCCTTGTTATAGGCGTTGACCTGATTCTGCAAATCCAGGGCGTGGCTGTGACCGTCGGGGTTCGGCACGAAGCGTGAATCATGTTTTGCTTTGTCGCCACGGAGAATCAGCAGGTTTGTTATCCCTAAAAAGCTGAGGTCGATCAGGGCGTATTCGGTTTCCAGACGTGAGTAGCCTGAACAGATCATGTGGGGCACGGCGGGGATGTTGTAGCGGTGTTGAATGGCCGCGGCCACAGCCACGGTGCCGGGGCGCGAGCGTTCAGACACACGTCGGAACAGTCCGTCGGGAGTTGACTTGAACACCATCTCGCTCCGGTGGGTGGTTATGTTGATGTAGGCCGGGGAGAATGACATCAACGAATCGATGTTGTCGAACAGACGTGATATGCCTTTGCCTTTCAGGGGAGGGAGCACCTCGAATGAGAATGTTCTGCCTGATTTGGAATTGATGATTTCAGGAATTGTCATTTTTTTACTCGGGCCTTGAAGCCAATTTTTTTCAGTGATACGGATAATTTGGCGGTCGATGTTTTGTCGGCGTCGTAAACTACGGTGACCGACTGTTTTTCGGCCGAGGCGTCGATTTTCTTCACCCCTTTCTCAAACTTCAGCTGGTTCTTGATTCGAGTTTCACACTTGTCGCAGTGCATGGGCGGTTCCACGGTGAACACAACAGTTTTTATATCTTTGGCATAAGTGCAGAGGCTGATTGCGACGGAGGCGAAAAGGATAAGTAGCTTTTTCATGAATGTCAGTATCGTTGAGTGTTATTTTTTCAGATTTAAACGGAAGCCTGCGTAGAACATGGCTCCGTGGACTGGACCCCAAACCATTGTGGGGTCGTAGAGATTGGCGTCGGGCAGATAGACAACCGGATTTTTCTGGGTGAATCCGGTCAGGTTCTCACCACCGGCATAAACCGACAGATTGCGCCAGTTGCGTGTTATCTGTAGATTCAGGCGGGTGTAGGCCTTGAACGTTTGTTGCCAGGCCGCCTGACCGTTAATGAAGGGGGCTGCCGGCATTCGACCGCCACCGTTGAACTGCGCCGTGATGTCGAACTGCCAGTGTTCAAGCGGTGTGAGGTAGGATGCGGTCAGCAGGGCTTTGTAGCGTGGAGTCAGGGCTTTACGTGTCAAAATTCCGGAGTATGTTTCTTTCACGTCGTTATAGCGATAGGCACCGGTGACGGTCATTCCGGCGAACGGGCGTGCCGTGGCTTCGATCTGGATGATGTTGGAATATGACTTAGCGTTGGATTGCACTATGCTTATCACATTGGGGTCGCTTTCGCGGTCGGCGATCAGTTGCTTGTCGAACGTGGTGCGGTAGTACTCACATGAGAGAGAGAAGTCGCGGTTGAACAGTGTGAAATTCCATGATGCCGCCACACCGAAGTTCCACGCTTCGTCGCGGCCATACGGGGTGGGGCAGTCCAAGGGGATGGTCGATGTCAGCAGATAGGAATATTCGGCCAGAGTGTTGACCGTGCGGTAGCCTTTCCCGGCCGAACCTCTTAGCGATAGTGCGTCGGTGATGTTCCATTTCATATGTGCCCTGGGGGTGATGAAATTTCCGAAGAGGTTGCTGTGGTCATAGCGCAAGCCAACCATGGCGACGAGTTTGTCGAGATGGTTGAATGTATATTGGGCGTATAAACCCGGCACGGTTTCGGTTGTCCGTGACGGAAGTTCATTGAAATTGGCGGTGTGGCGGAAGTGGTCGCTGTTTAAGCTCACGCCGGTTGAGAGGGAGTGGGGGGCGTTGGCGTTGGTTTCGAACATCAGCGAGCCATAGAAGGTCGACTGATATGAGTCGAGGCATTTAGTTCCGTAAATGCCGTCGTTGGTCTGGTTCGAGTAGTTCAGCATCAGAGCTATGTTGCGGCCGTCGTCGGGGTTCACGATGAAAGCGTTTTTTGTCCACACGTCGTAGCGTCGGCTGTCGATGCGCATGTTGCCGAAGCGGTTCATCCGGGCCAATTGGTCGTCGCTGAAGCCGTCGTTGTGGTGCGCGGCCACACCCGACTTGCGTCGCTCGTCGATGATGTTGACAGAGGTCTGCATGATGTAGTGTGTTGAGAAATAGGCCCATCGGTTGAGTGCGTTGACCTGACGAACACGCGGGGCGTCGGAGAAGCCGTCGTTGTTGCTGTCGTGGTCGGCCAGCGCGTCCTCATAGTGCAGGAGCAGGGCCGTTGAAAGTTTGTCGGTCAGGTGGATGTTGCCGTCGGCGTTGGCTTCGATTTTTCCCTTGGAGTCAGCGTAGGCGTTAGCGTTGAGTTGCTCGTCGGTTTGAGGTTTGAGATACTCGATGTCGATTTGACCTGTTATGGACTCATATCCGTTTTTGACTGAGCTGCACCCTTTCGAAACTTGTATCGACTGCATCCACGGCCCCGGCACGTAGCCCAGGGAATACGGGGCCGATACGCCTCGGAAGTTCGGGATGTTCTCCGTGAGCATCTGCACATAACTGCCTGACAGGCCGAGTAGTTTGATCTGTTTGGCTCCGGTTGCCGCATCGCTGTAGGTCACGTCGACCGAAGGGTTGGTTGTGAAACTTTCGCCGAGGTTGCAGCATGCCGCTTTGAAGAGCTCGGTGCGACCCATAAGCGATGAGTTTTCAACCCCTCTGAGTTTACGCAGTCCGTCGGCCCGCGCGTTCACGGTCACTTCGTTGAGCGAGTTGTAGCGGAGTTCGAAGTTCACTTCTTTTTCACCTTGCGCCACGGCGACGGTGTCGGGCACACAGCCGACGTACGATGCGATCAGATGTGTGGCACCTTTAGGGCGGGTTAATTCATATAATCCGTCTTCATCGGTCACGGTTCCACGGCTTCCACCCAGCCATATCACCGTGGCCCCGGCCAATGGTTCGCCATCTTCGGCGGTGACTCCGCCGCGGATCTTCACAGCCGGGTAGGCCGATGAGGTGATGAGCAGGAATATTATACTATGCAGAAGTTTCATAATATTTAAAAAGCAGGTTCAAATCCTCCGGTGAGGACAAGCATGACAATGGAATGACAAAAATGTCATAGTTTCCGCCACAGGTAATCACCAGGTTTCGGCCCGAAATATTCAGTCGGTTGACGGCCTTTTTGTCGATCTGTCGGCTCTCCATCAGCGGCATCACCGTTTCGTTATCTGAAATATCGGTGGGGAAATAATTGACGGTCAGGTGTTCAGGCATGAACTCCCATTGCTGCTCGAATGATTTCGCCACGGTGTCTTTGCGCAGTTCGTAGTTGTAGAACACAATGATGTTTGACATTGTGATGGCACAAAGAATGTAGATTGCCGTGACATAGAAAAATGCGGAGTCGACGGTGGCACCTAAAGCCATGAACAGTGTTGCGGGGATCACCAGCCACCAGAGGTTGTTGATTAACCATCGTTGTTTGAGTATCCCCGCATACAATCCTTTTGAGGGTTTGAACCGTTCAGTGATAATAGTCATAATTTTCTATGCAAAGATAACAAAAAACGTGCGATCTTCCTACTTTTATTCCTCACTGTTTAAAACTTTTTTCATGTCGCGCATTAATTTATTCAAAAAAAAGTTTGGTTTGTTTGAACCTTTGGCAAACCACGTTTGTTATAATTGCAAAGAAAGCAAGAAATGTGATAATGATTGGTTTATAACGAAATTAAGGCTGTCGTGATGACAGCCTTTTTCGTTATATAGAAAGACAGAGGCTCTGCGGAGCGGGATAGCGCTATATGAGAAAGAGTTACCTGAGTAGGCTCCGGCGGTTAAACTCGGTGAAATATTGCAGAAATATCGCCGGCGAGAAGGGCCGGTTGAAATATAATGTTGCGGATAATGGTGTTCTCTGAGAAATAAGTTGTAAATTTGATGCCGTTATCGGAGGATGCCACATGATTGCCTCCCGCAGTTTGATTCAGGCATATAGAAAGAGGGGGGGGCGGCACAACGCACATTCCGCCGTCACAAAGTGGGGATATTATGGACTATAATGTAGCCATCGGATGGTTTTATCATAAAAATGTGATAATTTTGCACCCGAAACCACCATCGCATTGACCGATAATGAATCTTTTCACGGCTGAATGCTGTTTATAATTAGGGAAATTCAATATTATTTAATATATGTCACAAAAACAACACTACATTGGTTTGACTGACGCCGAAGTGTCGGCAAGCCGCAGTAAAAACGGTGTCAACGTGCTGACACCCCCCGAAAAGGAATCTCTGTTTCAGCGGTTCCTCGAAAAATTCGGTGATCCGTTGATCATAATCCTGCTGATTGCCGGAGCACTGTCAATCGGTATAGCATGCTATGAATACTGGGGACTCAACGAAGGTGCCGGAGTGTTCTTCGAGCCGATAGGCATTTTTATTGCCATACTCCTGGCCACCGGTCTGGCGTTCATTTTTGAGCTTAAGGCCGACAAAGAATTCGCTTTGCTTAATCAGGTCAATGACGACGAACCGGTGCAAGTTATCCGCAACGGCAACGCCATGCAAGTGCCCAAGCGCGACGTGGTTGTCGGTGACATCGTGATTCTCAACACCGGTGAGGAGGTTCCGGCCGACGGTGAACTCCTCGAAGCTGTTTCACTGAGCATCGATGAATCAACCCTGACCGGTGAGCCCTCATGTCATAAAACCACTGATCCCGCACAGTTCGACCCCGACGCCACCTTCCCCTCCAATCATGCCATGCGTGGCACAAAGGTGATGGAAGGACATGGTGTGATGAAAGTGCTTGCCGTTGGTGACAGCACTGAAAACGGAAAAGTTTTTGAGGCGGCTCAGATTGACGACAGTGTCAAGACACCTCTGAATGAGCAGCTCGACGGACTGGGCGACCTCATCACCAAGATCTCCTACGGGTTCGCTGCGGCTATCATCGTTGGACGTATCGTGATGTATTTCGTCAATGTGGCTGAATTCGACTGGATCCCGTTCCTGGCCTATTTGCTTCAGACATTGATGGTTGCCGTGACACTCGTGGTGGTGGCCGTGCCTGAGGGCCTTCCCATGGCGGTCACACTGTCGCTCGCTTACTCCATGCGCCGTATGCTCAAAACCAACAACCTTGTGCGCAAAATGCACGCATGCGAAACAATGGGTGCCACAACCGTCATCTGCACAGACAAAACCGGTACGCTGACCCAGAATCAGATGCAGGTTTACAAAACCAATTTTTACGGTCAGCCATCCGACGATGTCCTCTACGAGGGTATTGCCGTGAACTCTACCGCTCAGCTCGACCTGGCGGGTGAGAAACCCCAGGTGCTCGGCAACCCCACTGAAGGAGCGCTTCTGCTGTGGTTGCGTGAACGTGGCGCCAACTACATGACACTGCGTGAAAATGCCGTCCGTGTTGAGGAACTGCCGTTCACAACCGAACGAAAATACATGGCCACGGTGGTGAATTCAGCCACGGGTAAACGCATTCTCTACGTCAAAGGCGCGCCCGAAATTGTTTTCGGCATGTGCAAAAACACCTCTGGTGTGACAAAAGCCGAAATCGACGCCCAACTGCTTGAATACCAGAATCAGGCCATGCGTACCCTCGGGTTCGCCTATCAGGTGCTCAACGATGGCGAAAGTGTCATCGTCGACAATAAAGTTGTGGCCGACAACATGACATTCCTGGGCGTCGTGGCCATTTCCGACCCTGTTCGTTCCGATGTGCCCGCAGCTGTCAAAGAGGTGCTCAACGCAGGTATAAACGTGAAGATCGTAACAGGTGACACTCCCGGAACAGCTAAGGAAATTGGCCGTCAGATAGGCCTCTGGAACGATGCGTCAGACACTGACAGCAACATCATCACAGGTGTTGAATTCGCTGAGCTCACCGACGATCAGCTCAAGGAAAAGGTAGGCGACCTGAAAATAATCGCCAGAGCTCGACCCATGGACAAAAAACGTTTGGTTGAGGCATTGCAGGCAAACAACGAGGTGGTTGCGGTGACCGGCGACGGCACCAACGATGCCCCTGCATTGAAGACTGCCCATGTGGGCCTTTCAATGGGCGACGGAACCTCCGTAGCCAAGGAAGCGTCAGACATAACCATCGTCGACAACTCGTTCTCGTCAATCGGACGGGCCGTGATGTGGGGCCGTTCGCTCTATCAGAACATTCAGCGTTTCATCCTGTTCCAGATGACCGTGAATGTCGCCGCATGTTTCATTGTGCTGTTCGGCGCTTTCATGGGCATGCAGTCACCCCTGACTGTGACACAGATGCTCTGGGTCAATCTGATCATGGACACATTCGCCGCCATGGCGCTCGCTTCGCTTCCCCCATCTGAATCGGTGATGCTCGAAAAGCCCCGTTCTCGTCAGGCGTTCATCATCAACCGTGGCATGTGGCAGTCGATTGTCGGTGTGGGCGGAGTGTTCTTCCTCATTCTGTTAGGTCTGCTCTATTATTTCGAGCATACTGACATCACATGTCTCACCCAGGTGGGCACAGCCCAATTCGGTTTGAACACAGGCCTTACCCCCTACGAACTTTCATTGTTCTTCACCATCTTCGTGTTCCTTCAGTTCTGGAACATGTTCAACGCCCGTGCTTTTGAAACAGGACGTTCGGCGTTCCACTTCAAAGGATGCCGCGGTTTCGCTTTGATTGCGCTGATAATTGTCGTCGGACAGATTTTCATAGTCACCGTCGGTGGTGAATTCTTCAATGTCGTGCCGTTGAAACTCGTTGACTGGGGCATCATCATCGGATCCACCTCCATGGTTATGTGGATAGGAGAGCTGGTGCGCCTGTTCAAGAAATAAAATCGAAAGAATAGCCTCACGGGGCCGATGACGGGCCGTCTGAATCTGTTCAGGCGGCCCGTTTCGTAGACTCTATTATTATAATGTGTTAATGAAAACAGGAAACGTGTCCACGATTTTGATAATAGTTTTTTAATTCGTAACTTTGTATGTTGAAGTTACGAAAAAGGTCTAAATTATTGAGAATGAATAACGACCTTTTGGTTGAATATGTATTGGGTTACGAATTAGCAATATACAGAGTGTTTTGGTC
>JAXJVW010000253.1:0-5933 GCA_036308365.1 Muribaculaceae bacterium | reverse complement strand
TCAATCTTCTGAATATTGATGCCATATTCACGAAGCGATCTGATGATTCGCTCTTTGTCATCATCTTGAACGGTGTTCTGACTGGTGTCGTGCGGATGATCTATCAAAAGGTCGAGCGGCGGAAATTTGAAGTGCGAAAGCTCGGCCGTGGGGTCAAATGGAGTGTTGATACTCTCGGCTTGTTCTATTTTGTTGTGGATAATCTCAAGGGGCACCTCATCACCGTCTGTCTTTTTGGTTGTCTCGTTGGCAACAACTCCCTGGTTTGCAGTCACAGTCGTTACTGCGGTCACTGTCGTCACTTTATCTCCTGCAACGTCGCGGGTGTCATCAACGTCGGTTTCATCATCGTTCACCGCATCGTTTGCCGTCATGCCACGCTCCTCATCCGCGTCATTTTCTGTAACTATCTCTGAGCGGGTAGTTTTTCCTTCATCAATCTTATCGACATACTCGGTTGTCAATTCATCTTCCGCGGGATTGTCAAACACCACGTTCTCGGCCTCATAAACTTCTTCGGTCGCCTTGTCGGTCTCATCGGTCTCATCGGTGTTCTTCATCACCTCGGCCGATGTGTTGGCCTTAATCTCGCGCTCTTTGGCCTCACGCTCCATACGCTCTTGCTCACGGCGGGCCTTGATGGCGTCCATTCGGGTGCGATACATTTTGTAGAGGGCAATCAGCTCATTCAGATAAATTATGGCTATGACACCTATCAGCACAACGCTGACCACTATCGCTCCGGTCACACCGATCCGCTGTATCAGCAGCATATTTACCATGCGGCCATGCTGGCCACCCCAAAGAAATCCGCTCTCCATCCCATACGTGACAAGTCCGGACACCATCGACAGCGTCACGGCTATCAGAAGCGACTTGAACGTGAACGACCAGAAGTTGATTTTGACTACCCGGAGCAGCGCCAGTCCGATTGCGGTAAGGTAGAACAGCATGACAAGCGCACCTAACCCGAAGGTATTGGTGAGTATGACCTGCGACATGACAGCCCCGGCCGGTCCGGCCGCGTTCTCTATACTTCCCGGTTGCTTGGCGAGCTGCTCAACGCTTTGCGAGCTGATGGCGCTGACATCTTGTTTCCCTGACACGAAAAAAGACAGCGAGGCAATCAGCACATATGCCGAAAAGCCTATGAGAATCAGCCCTATCGCACCATGTGTGCGCCTGTCGCAAACAAAATCAACGATTTTGCTCCATATCGACGGGCCTTCATCTTTCGGCTTCTGTGCCTCTTTCTTACGTTCTTTGTTCTCTTTGGCCTCTGTTTTTGTTGTCTTACCTTTTTCTTCGCCGAAATTATCTTCACGTCTTTCGGCCCTCGTGTCACGGCCCCCACGAACCGTGGCGCCCCCTCTGCGGTCGGCGTCGGTCATGTCATATGGGTCGGAATCAAGTATGGAAGGATCGTATGATTGTGAGTCGAATGAGTTCATTTCTGTCGTATTCTGGATGTGATTAATCTATCAATATACAAAATTAATGAAAAATAGTGAGAGTCACATTAATATAATACTAAAAAAGTTGCGGCGAATCAAAAAAAACAGCCACGACATCACCCAATACTCCTCCCCAACCCTTATCATTGGCCAACGAATGAAAAAATAATTCAAATAACTCATATAAAATTTTGCATCTCAACATAATTTTTTATAATTTTGGATAGAAAATCAAAGACAACAGAAATAAATTATATGAATAAAGATTTTAGAGATTTCGCAGTGAAGCATTTAGGCATGAACGGATTGACGTTTGACCAAACTTCTTCGTTCATGGAATCTAAAGCCGCTGCTTCAAACATCGTTTCAAGCTACATCTCCCCGACTATTATCGAAGAGCGTCAGCTGAATGTCGCCCAGATGGACGTTTTCTCTCGCCTCATGATGGACCGTATCATTTTCCTCGGAACCGATGTTAATGAATACACCGCTAACGTCATCCAGGCTCAACTCCTCTATCTCGACTCGGCCGACCCCGGCAAGGATGTGTCAATCTACATAAACTCTCCCGGCGGTTCCGTATATGCCGGACTCGGAATCTACGACACTATGCAATATATATCAAGCGACGTGGCCACTATCTGCACCGGTATGGCTGCTTCAATGGCTGCGGTCCTGCTGGTGTCAGGCGCCGAAGGCAAACGCTTCGCTCTCAAGCACTCACGTGTCATGATCCATCAGCCCATGGGCGGTGCGCAAGGTCAGGCCAGCGACATCGAAATCACAGCCCGCCAAATCCAGATGCTGAAAAAGGAACTCTATGAAATCATCGCCAACCACTCTGGTCAGCCTTTCGAAAAGGTGGAGCGCGACTCCGACCGCGACTATTGGATGACAGCAGCCGAAGCGAAGGACTATGGCATGATCGACGACGTGCTCCTCAAAGCGCGCCACTGACACCTCCCCGGCGACTGACGCAACCACCGTCAACCGTGGCCGAGGACAAGCCCTACCGCGCAACTGACGATGGTCCGCAAATGTGCGTGACTCATTATCCCCCAAAGATTTTTTTTGAACATACGCGTGTGTTTGATTTTTGATTTGGCTGATTCCAATAAGAAATTTCACAGGTTAAACAAGGTGCACGGCTTTCCGTGCCACAAATCAAACCAAAACCGGAATTACGGTCAACACTAATTTAAACACACTTCAAGATCTACTCTTAATGGCAAAAAAACAAAACAAATATGAAGCATATTGCAGCTTCTGCGGTGCAAGCAGCGCTGACAGCGAATTCATGATCCCATCACCCATGAACCCCTCGGTGTTCATTTGTTCGGGATGCGCTTCCCAAATCGGTATGATGATCGATGAATTCAAAAATGAGCACTCCCGCAAGGCTTCCGACAGCTTCAGCCAATCTCTGAAAAACATCCCGAAACCCCACGAAATAAGCCAGTTCCTCGATCAATACGTGGTCGGACAGCAGGAAGCGAAAAAATATCTCTCCGTGGCGGTCTACAACCACTATAAACGACTTGGGCAGGACCTCTCTGACGACACTGAAATCGAAAAAAGCAACGTCATCCTGGTTGGCCCGACAGGAACAGGTAAAACGCTCCTCGCCCGCTCTATAGCAAGGCTGCTCAATGTCCCGTTCACTATCGTCGACGCTACTGTACTGACTCAGGCGGGCTACGTCGGCGAGGACATCGAATCGCTCCTGACACGTCTGCTCCAGGCTGCCGACTATGACGTCAAAGCCGCCGAACGAGGCATTGTGTTCATCGACGAAATCGACAAAATAGCCCGTAAAGGCGACAACCCGTCAATAACACGCGACGTCAGCGGCGAAGGCGTGCAGCAGGGATTGCTCAAACTGCTCGAAGGCTCTATCGTGAACGTACCCCCGCAAGGTGGTCGTAAACACCCGGAACAGAAAATGATTCCGGTCGACACGAAAAACATCCTGTTCATCTGCGGTGGAGCGTTCGACGGAATTGAACGACGCATAGCCCAGCGTCTCAACACCCATGCCGTGGGCTACGCCGCCGGTAACGCCCGCAAAAAAGTCGACGCCGACAACATCATGAAACATGTGGCCCCGCAGGACCTCAAGTCCTTCGGCCTCATCCCTGAAATAATCGGACGTCTACCCATTATCACCAATCTCGAACCGCTCGGCCGTGAGGCCCTTCGTAAAATCCTCACCGAGCCGAAAAACGCCATCATCCGACAATACGTCAAACTGTTCGAAATGGATGGAATCGAGCTCGAATTCACCCCCGAAGCTCTCGACCTGGTTGTCGACAAGGCGGTGGAATACAAACTCGGTGCACGTGGCCTGCGGTCTATCGTGGAAACGGTGATGGTCGACGCCATGTTCGACGCCCCCTCAATGAAAAAGAAAAAATTTGTGGTTGATGCCGACTACTGTCTGCAGAAACTGCGCGACGCTAATTTTGAAACCCAACTTTCATAATACTCTTTACGCATAATCGCCAATCTGAAATTGCCCTTTTTCTGAAATATGTTTAGAAAAATATAAATCAATTTCTCAGCCATAAACAAACTATTACGAACTCTCTCCTGAAAGAATATCTTATGAAGAACGATCTGATTGATGCCCTAAAATACCACTTTGGATTCGACAAATTCAAAGGAAACCAGGAAGCTATTATCCGCTCCCTTATGGAGGGGCATGACACATTTGTTCTCATGCCTACAGGTGGCGGAAAATCACTCTGCTATCAGCTCCCGGCTCTCCTGATGCCCGGAACGGCTATAGTGATCTCCCCCCTGATCGCTCTGATGAAGAATCAGGTCGACGCAATGCGCCACTTCAGCGAAGATGACGGAGTGGCCCACTTCCTGAACTCTTCACTGAACAAATCGGCGATAGATCTGGTCAAAGCTGATATTCTCTCAGGCAAAACAAAACTGTTGTACGTCGCACCGGAATCTCTGACCAAGGAGGAAAACATCGAGTTCCTGTCAACAGTCAGAATATCGTTCTACGCTGTCGATGAAGCGCACTGCATATCTGAGTGGGGCCACGATTTCCGCCCGGAATATCGACGCATCAGGCCTATAATTAATGAAATCTCACAGCATCCGGTAATCGCTCTGACAGCCACGGCAACACCAAAGGTTCAACACGACATCCAGAAAAACCTCGGTATGACGGATGCTATGGTGTTCAAGTCTTCGTTCAACAGGGAGAACCTCTACTACGAGGTCCGTCCAAAAAATGCCAACATCGACAAAAACATAATACGGTTCATCAAAAACAACCCCGGGAAATCGGGCATAATTTATTGCCTGAGCCGTAAAAAAGTCGAGGAACTGGCCGAACTCCTGAAAATTAACAACATCAGGTCTTTACCCTACCATGCCGGTATGGATAGCCAACAACGATCTGAAAATCAAGACGCTTTCCTCCTGGAAAAAGTAGACGTCATTGTGGCTACAATAGCATTCGGAATGGGTATCGACAAACCCGATGTCAGATTCGTCATTCACTACGACATGCCCAAGTCGCTCGAAGGTTACTATCAGGAAACCGGTAGAGCCGGGCGCGACGGTGGCGAAGGGCGGTGCATAACGTTCTATTCAGCTAAGGATTTGCAGAAAATGGAGAAATTCATGCAAAGCAAACCTCTGATCGAACAGGAAATCGGACGACAATTGCTTATGGAAACAGCCGGGTACGCTGAATCTTCGGTTTGCCGGCGGAAAACCTTGCTGCATTACTTTGGCGAAAATTATAATATTGAGAATTGTGGAAACTGCGACAACTGTTTAAACCCTAAAAAACAAGTGGAAGGTAAAGATGATTTGTGCGCGGTTATTGAAACCGTGATTGCTCTCAAAGAGAAATTTAAATCAAACCATATTATTGATGTCATGCTCGGTAAAACTACAAACGAGGTCAAATCCTATCAGCATGACGAACTTGAAGTGTTCGGTTGCACCGACAAAGCCGACGACCGCTATCTTAACGCTGTAATCCGTCAGGCTATTATTGCCGGATACCTCGACCGTGACATTGAAAACTTCGGTCTGATTCACGTAACCCCCGCGGGGGAGAAGTTCCTGAAGTCTCCGAAATCGTTTAAAATCGTTGAAGACAATGACTTCGCTGAGGAGGAGGAACCGGTCATATCTAAAACCGGTGGATCTTGCGCCGTCGACCCTGAACTCTATTCCATCCTCAAGGATCTACGTAAAAAACAAGCGAAAAAACTCGGACTGCCACCCTACGTGATCTTCCAGGACCCATCGCTCGAAGCTATGGCGACAACCTACCCCATTACTATGGAGGAACTCGCAACGATTCCGGGAGTAGGTTCAGGAAAAGCCAAACGTTACGGCGAAGAATTCCTGAAGGTTATTAAAATCCATGTCGAGGAAAATGAAATCGAACGCCCCGAGGATCTCAGAGTCAGAAGTTTCGCCAACAAAAGTAAACTCAAAATC
>JAXJVW010000252.1:0-29979 GCA_036308365.1 Muribaculaceae bacterium | reverse complement strand
AGCGAGCTCTCGAAATATTGCCCCATGAACGCCAGGTCAATCACCAGATGCTCCACCCCCAACATGGCGCAATGATGGCGGGCGCACTCAATTTCACGCATGTTGTGGTTCGAACCGTAATTGAATGTCACGGCCAGGGCTATCTCATCCTTGAAATCATAGAGCATGGTTGTGCTGTCCATGCCTCCGGAAAGTATCAACACTGAATCCTTCATTTCATCTGCGATTTGATTCCATATTCAAAAGCCTGGAGGCGGCGCGCGCGCACCATATCCTGGTGCTCCGGATCGCCATAGTTGGCGAAAGGATAGATGGCTATCCCACCGCGGGGAGTGAACAGTCCCGTCACCTCAAGATATTTAGGGTCCATCAACGCAACCAGGTCCTTCATGATGATGTTGATGCAGTCCTCATGAAAATCGCCATGATTGCGGAAACTGAACAGATAGAGTTTCAGGCTCTTGCTCTCCACCATTTTTTCGCGTGGAATGTAGCTGATCACTATTTTCGCGAAGTCAGGCTGACCCGTTTTAGGGCATAGCGACGTGAACTCCGGACAGGTAAACGACACGACATACTCGTTATCGGGGTGTTTGTTGACAAAAGTCTCCAGAATCTCCGGGCAATATTCCGTGGGATATTTCACCCCGGTGTTTCCCAGCAGGCTGACACCTTCAAGTTGTTGTTCTGTGCGTGACATGGTTTATGGTTTATATTTTTATATATGTAGAGTTAATAAAACAAGGAAAGAGACCGCCACAAAAGGCAGTCTCTTTTATAAGAGCCACATCAAAGGATGCGATGAAACTCCGAAAGACAGGATTTGAGTGCTCTCCATTCTTTGTAATCCTCCGGGTTGGCCTCGCGGCGCCCTCCCTTTTCAGGGAGTGAGGCCCGCCATTGAATGGTTAAGCTTGCCTCGGTATTTCATAAAAATTTGATGAGTTTCCCAATCAACTTTGATGTGGTGTTCGTTATGCTCTCTTGCTTTTATAACACAAAGTTATTTGTTTTTGTTTTAATTTCCAAATCGGAAGCTCATTTTTTCGCCTCTTTTTTTCAGCATTGAATCCAAGCGTCTGATTCACAGCAGCAAATCAACTATCGGACCGGCGAGGAAAGCTGTGAGTATGCCATTGAGAATGAGCCCTAAGGTGGCATAGGCTCCATAGCGTTCGCCATAGGCGCTGATGCGGTTGGTGCCTATCACGTGGGCGGCCGTGCCCATGCTCAGACATTGCGACACCGGACTTTTCACCCTTCCCAGCTCCATGGTTTTCAATCCGACCACAGCGCCGATCATACCTACTATCACCACTATCGACGATGTGAGCGCCGGAATGCCCCCAATCTGACGTGTGATTTCTATGGCTATAGGGGTCGACACTGACTTCGGGGCAAGCGAACGCACCACCTCGGGGCTGGCTCCGAGCGCTGTGGCAATGACCACCACCGAAACCACTCCGGCGACACATCCGGCGAGTTCAGTCAGAAACAGCGACATGAACTGGCTTTTTATATGCTTCATTTCACTGTAAAGGGGAAGCGCCAGCGCCACGATGGCCGGTTTGAGCCAGAATTCAATCATGCGACCACCTTCGTAATACTCCTCGAAACTTATTCCGGAAAGTTTCAGAAAACCTATTATCACACCTATGGTGATCACAAGCGGATTAAGCACCAGCAGCCCGGTTCGGCGCTGCAGCCATGTCGCGCACCAGAACACGATGAAAGTTATCGTGATCATGGTCAGCGGACTTGTCAAAAATATCATCATGATCGGGGTCGGTTATAGCGTTTGATTCTGTGATGCACCATCTGATGGAGATGTCCCGTGACCAGCAGCACTACCAAAATGCTGACTACCGTGGCCACGGCAATAGGGATAAATTCAGCGGCTATGATGTCAAAATAGAGCATCAGAGCCACACCCGGCGGAATGAAAAAAAACGCCATGTTATCAATTAAGAACCTGCACACAGGCCTGATCGACTGCGCCTTAACCAATCCCTGGTTGAGCAGCAGCGTCAGTATGATCATTCCCCAGATGCTGCCGGGGATGGTCATTCCCGGTAGCATTGCCAGAAGTTCTCCCAACATGAGGCAACCGAAAATAACCGCAAACTGTTTTGCCATATTTCAATCTTTTTTACGGTGCAAAGGTAGTTATTTTTCCCCATGCGACCGTAATATTCACTCTTTTTTTTACACCCGGTGTAACTTTTTCACACTTTCCTACGTCTAACAAATAAACTTAACAGAATCAGCCAATGATTTAACTTTTTTATATTTGGCAGATTATGAGGTTAAGTTAATTTTGCACAAAAATCCATTCATCAATCATGATACGGTTAATTGACATCAACAAAACATATCCCGGAGCGGTTCCCTTGCATGTGTTGAAAGGGATCAACCTCCACATTGAAAAGGGTGAGCTGGTTTCCATCATGGGAGCATCCGGGTCAGGAAAGTCGACTCTGCTCAACATTTTAGGCATTCTCGACAATTATGATTCGGGCGAATATTTCCTCAACGGAACTCTGATCAAGGACCTGTCAGAGAACCGGGCCGCCGAACTGCGCAACCGCATGATAGGCTTCGTGTTCCAGTCATTTAACCTCATCAGCTACAAGAACGCACTGGAAAACGTGGCTCTGCCGCTGTTTTATCAAGGTGTTTCTCGCAAAAAAAGAAACATCCTGGCCATGGAGCAACTCGAGCGGATGGGGCTGGCCGACCGCGCCCACCATCTCCCCGGTGAACTCTCCGGCGGTCAGAAACAGCGTGTTGCCATAGCGCGCTCGCTGATAACCAACCCCGACATCATCCTGGCCGACGAACCCACCGGCGCGCTCGACTCCAAAACGTCGCACGACGTGATGAAGATTTTCCGCGACCTAAACCGCGACGCCGGAATGACCATTGTCATCGTCACCCATGACCCCGGCGTGGGTGAGCAAACCAACCGTGTGATCCGCATCAGCGACGGACTGATCGTCTAACCGCATCATTACCCCAAGTTTCAATCATGTTCGACCTGATTTCAGAAATACTTCAGACTCTCCGCAACAACAAACTCAGAACGGCGCTGACGGGTTTTTCCGTGGCCTGGGGCATTTTCATGCTGATTGTGCTTCTGGGAATGTCGCGCGGTGTGTTCAACTCGTTCAACTCCCACATGGGAGGGCAAGGGGCCAACTCGATAACCGTGTGGGGCAACGCCACCAGCAAACCTTATCACGGATATGAGGAGGGACGCAAAATTTCGCTCCGCGACCGCGACATGGACGCCGTTTACACCGCCAACTCGCAAACCGTCGAAGGGGTGTCGTCAGTCAGAAACGCCGGTTCCGCCATCATTACGACACCATGGGACTACGTGGCCAGCGGCTACACCGGCGTCGACCCGAAACTTATTGACCGACGCGGTTTCACCATGCATTCCGGAAGGTTCCTCAACGACATGGACCTCAAGAACCAACGCAAGGTGATTGTGCTTGAAAAACGCAACGCCGACGTGCTGTTTCCCGACTCTACAAAAATAATCGGGGGCAAGGTGGTGTGCAACGGTCTGTCATTCACCGTGATCGGGGTATTCCAGTCGGACTTCGAGCGCACCTCCTACATACCCTTCACCACCGCCATGATGCTAACCGGCAACGACGGCAAGATCGGTCAGCTCGAAGTCGACCTGAAAAACATCTCGACAATCGAGGAGGGTGAGGCTGTTGAACAGGACATCCGCAACACTCTGGCCAAGATCCACGACTTCGACCCCGACGACAAGTCGGCCCTATGGATATGGAACCGTTTCACGAATCATCTGCAGATGGGCAACGGACTCAACATTCTAAACATGGCCATCTGGATAATCGGCCTGTTCACAATGCTTTCAGGAATAGTGGGCGTGAGCAACATCATGTTCGTGTCGGTGCGCGAACGCACCCATGAAATAGGCATCAGACGCGCCATAGGCGCCAAACCGCGCAACATCCTGACCCAGATAATCTCCGAGAGCGTCGCCATCACCTCAATTTTCGGCTACATAGGAATCTTTTTCGGCATTCTCGTGACCGAGCTGCTGAAGGTAGCCTTCGCCAATTCCGAGGGTATAAAGGACCCCACGGTCGACATCGCCATAGCCATACAAGTGACACTGGTTCTGATTGTGGCAGGCGCTCTGGCCGGACTGTTCCCTTCGCTCAAAGCGCTTAAAGTCAAACCCGTAGAGGCTCTCCGAACCGAATAACACACCCATCATGAAGACATCTGTTTTTGACATAGAGAACTGGAAAGAGATCGGAGCCACTCTGGCCCGAAACAAAACACGCACTTTCCTGACCGCTTTCGGCATTTTCTGGGGCACGGCCATGCTCGCCATGCTGCTCGGTGGCGCTCAAGGGCTCAAGGATATTCTCGGACGAAACTTCGAAGGTTTCGCAACAAACACGGCCCTGATTTTCCCCGGACGCCTCACGATCTCCCACAAAGGATTCAACAAAGGCACGGTCATAACTCCCACCACAATCGACGCCGACCTGCTCAGGGCAAACATCCCGGAACTGGAAGCGGTGTCATCAGTGAAAACACGCAGCGTCACCGCAGCATTCCAAAAAAAGCACACAACGGCCACAATTTCAGGGGCCGACGAGTTCTACGCCAAAATTTTTGAGCCGATAATGTATGACGGACGTTTCGTCAATGCCGCCGACTCACGCATGGAACGCAAAATCTGTGTTTTAGGTAAACGTGTGGCAACCGACCTGTTCGGCACTGACTCTCCACTGGGACAATATGTCAATGTCGACGGCATGTACTACATGGTTGTGGGCGTGGCCGGGCAGACATCGGAAATCTCCATAGGCGACAAAATCGATGAATCAATCATCATCCCCGCCTCGACGATGCAGAAAGCTTACTTCACCGGAAAAGATGTAGGCGGCCTGATGCTGCTGGCGCGCCCCGGAATCTCACCCTCGTCGCTGAAACCGAAAATCGAGCGTGAGATGCGCAAAAACCATCCCATCAGCCCCGATGACCACAACGGCTTTTTCTTCTTCGACATATCAGAGAAATTCCAGATGGTCGACAACCTGTTCATGGGTGTGAACATCCTGGCGTTTTTCGTGGGCTTCGGCTCACTGCTGGCAGGCATCATTGGCGTGGGCAACATAATGTGGGTGATTGTCAAGGAACGCACGCAGGAGATAGGCATCCGCCGTGCCATAGGAGCCAAACCGGCCGACATCGTCGCCCAGATCCTGTCGGAAGGTGTGGTTCTGACACTCGTGGCCGGTGTGGGAGGAATAGTGTTCGCAACCCTGGTTCTCTACGGCGCGCAGACACTGTGGTCGACACCCAACTCCGTGGCCCACTTCCAGCTTTCGTTCACGGCAGCCGTCGAAATTCTGCTCACATTCACCATCCTCGGCACCGCGGCCGGACTGATTCCGGCCCTGAAAGCCATGAAAATAAAACCTGTCGAAGCGATGAACGACAAATGATAGTTATCCCGATTCCTCACATGTAATAAAATATCACATCATAACAATGAAAAAGTTTTTCAAAATTGCACTCTGGGTAATAGTGGCCCTGCTGTTTGTGGGCACTTTCGTCTATCTGTTTATAAACTCGCGTCAGAAAGATGCCGTTTACGAAGTCGTAACCCCAACCATGTCGGAAGTTGAGCGAACAACCGTTCTGACAGGTAAAATCGAGCCCCGCGACGAGATTGAAATCAAACCGCAGGTGTCAGGTATCATTGCCGAAATAAATGTCGAACCGGGCGACCAGGTGACCGAAGGCGACATCATAGCGAAAATCAAAATCATTCCCGATGAAAGCCAACTCGCCTCGGCGCGTAACCGTGTCAACGTGGCGCAACTCGACGTTGATCAGAAAAAAACGGAGTATGAGCGCACCAAATCGCTCTACGAAAAGAAATTCGAGAGCCGCGAGAAATATGAACAGGACCTCAACGCCTACAACAAGGCTCTGCAGGAGCTGAAAGCGGCTGAGGACAACCTCTCGATTGTCAAGGATGGCGTGTCAAAGGAAAACGAGCAGCAGAGCCAGACTCTGGTTCGTGCGACGATCACCGGCCTGGTGCTCGAGGTGCCGGTGAAGGTGGGTAGCTCCGTGATTCAGGCTAACACCATGAACGATGGTACGACCATTGCGAAAGTGGCCGACATGAGCGACCTCATTTTCAAAGGTAAGATCGACGAAACTGAAGTCGACATGCTGACCGAGGGTATGCCGATGCACATCTCGATCGGTGCTATCTCCGACTCCAATCTCGACGCCGTGATAGAGAAAATATCACCTATCGCACTCGATGAAAACGGCACCAACACTTTTGAAATCAAGGCCGCAATCACCGTCGATGAAACAATGAACCTGCGTGCCGGCTACTCGGCCAACGCTTCGGTGGTGCTCGCCCGCGCTTCCGAGTCAATCACCATTCCCGAGCGTATTCTCGAATTCTCCGGCGACAGCACTTTCGTCTATGTCATGACCGACTCCGTCAAACATTCATTCGAAAGGGTTCCGGTCACAACCGGCATCTCCGACGGAATCAACATCCAGGTGACTTCAGGTGACATCACTACTTCCTCACGCCTGCGCGGCGCACAAATAAAGTAACGCGATGAAAAAGATATTACTTTCCATAGCAACCACATCCTTGCTCTGCTTCCCCTCGCAAGCCAAGGTGTGGAACATCGATGAATGCATTGACTTCGCCATCGAAAACAACATTCAGGTCAAGAACGCCCGAATTCAGGAAACATCGGGCCAATACGATGTCATCGAAGCCAAGGACCAGTTCCTGCCCAATATCTCGGCCAACGCCTCTGAGACATTCAACTTCGGAAGGGGTCTGACATCGGAAAACACCTACGCCGACCGCAACACCTCGAATTTCCAATGGGGTGTCGGAATGCAGCTGCCGCTGTTCCAGGGTTTGCAGGCGTCACGCCAGTTGAAATATGCCAAGGTGAACCTCCGCACGCTCGCCCTCCGCACCGACGCCGCCAAGGAAAACATAACCCTCAATGTCATAGCCCAATATCTCCAGGCTCTTTACTGCCGCGAGCTCCTCGCAACAGCCAATGAGCAGGTGCGTCTGTCGGACTATGAGCTGAACCGTCAGCAGGAGTTAGCCAACGCCGGCAAAATCGCCGAGGTCAACGTGCTCCAGGCAAAGGCTCAGCTGGCCCAGGACAAACTCAGTGTGGCCAACGCCCAGAATGATTACACCATTGCGCTGCTCGATCTGGCACAACTCATTCAGCTGCCCGACATCACCGATTTCGACATTCAGCCGCTCGACGATCAGCTGCCGACCATCGCCTCGCCCGAAACGGTCTATGCCGACGCTCTTTTCTCCAACGCCGGATTGCTCGCCGCGCAGAACAAAGTCACTGCCGCACAGGCTCAGGAAAGTGTGGCCAAAACAGGCTACATCCCCCGTTTGTCGTTCAACGCCGGAATCGGGAGCAGCTACTATCATTTAGGTGGTTATGACAACGCTTCGTTCTCACGACAGATGCGCGACAACTATTCAACCTACTTCGGATTCTCGCTCCAGATTCCCATTTTCGACGCTTTCTCAACACGCAACCGCGTGCGCAAAGCCCAGGTGCAGACTGTCACAGCGCGCCTGCAACTACAGGACACCCAGACTCAACTCTACAAGGATATCCAGCAGGCTTACTACCGGGCCGTCGGAGCTCACAGCAAGTTCCAGACAGGCGTAGCTTCCGAGGAGATTGCCCGCGAGGCTTTCGAGGCCATGAAGGAAAAATATGAGATGGGGCGCGCTACACCCCAGGAATTCGAGCAGTCGAAAACATCCTATCTGAAGTCGACCATCGACCGCATCCAGGCTAACTATGAATACATTCTCCGTTGCCGCATCCTGAACTTCTACAGCAAGAAATAACGCAATAAGACATAAGCCCGAACAGTGACTCGACATCACGCCATGCGACCCCGCCTCAAAAAATGAGACGGGGTCGTATCGTATATCTATAACACTTATTATTCGCCAGTTATAAGAGCCAACTTTCTCTGCTGACTATCGGGTGAAATACTCATCCCACGCCCCTTTCATGCAGATCGCCACGAACCGCATGAAACTGCGCTCCTTGCATGTGCGACGGCCGGCATGCACCAGAATCCGGGCCCAGAAAGTCCATGGATGGAACGCACGGAGCACCGCGCCGCGCGTACGCAACATCTCATCTGACTCCCCTTCCCTGTCGCTGGTGGTGGAGCCGTCATGACGGCTGTTATACTGCGGCACGAAATGGATGACCGCACCGCTTTTCAACGCCCTAAGCACGAATATATCCTCCTCACCCGCTAAAAACGGGCTGTTCAGTCCGAACCGTTCGTCGAACCAAACCTTATTCTTTACGGCCTCGCGCCTGAAGGTCATTTCGAAGTTGCAGTAGTAATAAAATTTCGGGGCATGGCGGAAGTCGAATTCAAAGTCGTGATACTCCTTTTCGAACGCCACGGAGTGAAATTTGAAAAACAGCATGTCGACACCGGGATGACTCGCATAACATTCCATCACCCCCTCAATCTCCTCGGCGGTGTAATCGATGTCATCGTCCGACAGCATTCCCAACGGTGCCTCGAACCGCTCCAACGTGTGGTTACGGTTACGTGCGCTGCCGGTGTCATCGTAGCGGAATATCTCGAAATCCGTCCGGTGCGCCAACGAGTCAGGCAAAGGCTCGTCACCCCCTTTCTGCCAGCACACCACATAGCGCACGCCTTCAACCGCGGGGTGCGAATGCGAGGCTACACGCCGGATTCCCTCCGGCCCATAAGTGCTTATAAGTATGTCGAGTTTCAGTTTGTTCCGTTCCATATATCCACAAATTTACGCGCCACGACAATCGTGTCATTATGCCGCTCAACCAACTCACGACCCTGCGCACTCATCCGTTCGAGCAACCGCGGATCGAGAATGTAGCGTCGCAAACGTTCCTTCACATCGCAATCCTGAGGACGGAGCGGTATTATCGGTGCGAGTTCATGTTCTTTAATCCAATCATAATACTCCGGCTCACCCCCCGTGGCCACCACCTTTCCCAAAGCCATGGCGTTCAAAGCGTTGGTGGCGGGTGAATAGGCATAGAGCTGGTCAACTACCACATCGGCCCGTTTCATCTGCTCGAGATACTGGTCGAACGGGAGGTCTGACACCTCGGTCAATTCCATCCGGTCGGCGTTCTCACTCGCCAGCTCCCTGAGTATGCGCTGCAGATGGTCGGTTCCTTTTTTTTGCATCAGGTGGCGTTTATAGCCTAAGAACACTTTCACTTTCCCCTTGATTTCCAGAGGTGTGAAAGGATGTTTGTCAAGGTCGACCGGAATCCCCGCCCCGAACACCTTGTGATGAAACCGCTCAGGCACGGCCATGGCATATTCCGGGAGCACGGAAATCAATCCGTCGACCCGACTGAAAAACTCCTCCTGATATGATTTCACATCAGGTCGCAGCCAATTGTCATAGAACCATGGATTGCGGGTGTAAAACTCCGTTGATTCACCATTGACCTTGGCTTCGCTGTAGCGGAAAACATCGCCGTTGACCAGAGCGTCGGCGAAAAATGAATCCTCGCTACACATGGTGACGAACACCTTGCGGTTATGCCCGGCCACCCATCGGAAAACATGTTTCAGCTTGTCAGGCCGCAACGACATGAAGTGGGGGTTGATGAACTGCACAACATCGTAATTGCGCCACCGCAACATTAAGCGGAATACCTTCGCCATGTAGGTCAAGCCCCCGATTATTCCCGGGCCGCGTTCCAGATGAATGTCAGGCTCAATATGCATGAACGAGCAGCCGTCACTGACCAGAGTCACATCATGACCCAGCCTCCGCAACCCCGTGGCGAGGGTCGCGTGACATCCTGAGTAATCGCCTAACAACAGCACCTTCATACGCTTCACCTGTAGATTTTAACACACATCATCGCTCCCGTCAAATCCGTGGCGGAAGCGATGATGCTATAATTGCTGACAAGGAATCGTTCCTCATCATTTATTGATCAAGTTGACCAGATGTTTGATTTTGATACCGTAGTTGAAATTCTGCGTTCCGCTGAGTCCGGCGTAATTGACAGCCACCAGGTCGCCGTATTCATCCAGCACCGGGCTACCGCTTGAGCCGCCGAGCGTGGGGATGGAGTAGAGAATCTGTTTGCTGTCAGTGTTCTGGGTTATGGCGCCCTGGAACACCTGGGGTTTCAATCCCTCTTCAGTGATGGCCAGCTGCGGACCGTGGTTGTATCCGATCAGGAAGAGCTGAGTGCCCACCGGACAATCCTGCTCGTCACCTTCAATTGTGTCGTCGACCGCGAAAATGAAGCACTCCTCGGGGGTGCGCTGTGTTTTGAGCTGTATGATGGCCAGGTCATGGTCACGGTCGGAGCGGAACAGCACGCAGTCGCTGAAGTCGGTCAATTTGTTGACATGGGTGTTGGCATAGGCGATGCTGAGTTCGCTTACCAATTTGACCTCATAGTCCGCACCTGAAAGCTCATGGAAGTTGTTGATGAACGCCTGCTTGGTTTCACGCTCCTCAATCAACGCATCATAAACCTGCTTGATTTCCATGCGGTCAGAACCTGAAGCTCCTAACAACGCCAACTGGGCGATGCTGATTTTATCGGTCAGCGCGTTCAATTCCTTGTTTATCTCATCGGCTGTTTCACGCAGATACGACACTATAGCCCCGCGCGCACCTTTGGCGTCCACACTCGGGTCAGCAACATGGGCGTTGGTGGCGATGTGGCCGTTCTCGTCAATGAAGAATCCTGTGCCCCAGGCTATCACCGGCTCTATTTCGTTGGGGTTCATGGTCAATCCCTTCACCTCTCCATTCTCAAAATCTGAGAAATAAACAGGTTTGAACCCTTCGATGTCAAGTTCATAGAAGAATTTGTTCTGTATCAAAACCACGCCTGAAGTGCACTGCTCTGACACATCGGCGGCTGTGATGGTTTGTGAGGCAGAACTTGAGCTGCCGCATGACGACAGCATCTGCATGGCGGCAAGCAGACACACAAAACAAAGAATGTGCAGTTTTTTCATAGGTGAAATATATTAATAATTGATTTAATTTCGTTTTATCGGCCCTCTCCGGAACTGTGTCACGGCAACATCAGTGAAGAAACCTCACCGACCCACCCGCCACGATCGGCGGTGTTATGGCCACCGGCCCGGACGGCAATTTTTTACGCATGCAAATATAAACATTTTTTTTGATTATTTTCTTATTTTTTTCATCTTATCTAACTAATTTTGTACAAAATCAGATAATGAACTCTTTCAGCTTTTTACTTACCATTAATTTATGTTCTTTCGGTAAAAAGTTTGAATAAGTCCATCGTCGGAGCGGCGATGAGCCCACTTCCGACGCATTTATCAACCAAGAAAGAAAATTTTTAAAACAATCCACAGATTTCAAATGAGACATTTCACATCCGTACATGACATAGGCGACCTCCGCGAAGCTGTCCGCGAAGCTCTTGAGGTCAAAAGCAACAAGTTCGCATACAAGCATTTAGGAGAGAACCGCACACTCCTCATGATTTTTTTCAATTCTTCATTACGCACCCGCCTGAGCACACAGAAAGCCGCGATGAACCTCGGCATGAACGTGATGGTTTTAGATGTGAACCAGGGCGCATGGAAGCTCGAGACGGAACGTGGCGTGATTATGGATGGCGACAAACCTGAGCACCTGCTTGAGGCCATACCGGTGATGGGATGCTACTGCGACGTCATCGGCGTGCGCTCGTTTGCACAGTTCCAGGATAAATCAAAGGACTACAGCGAGGAGATTATCAATCAGTTCATCAAGTACTCGGGCCGACCGGTGTTTTCCATGGAAGCCGCCACACGCCACCCGCTGCAGTCGTTCGCCGACCTGATCACCATCGAGGAGCACAAAACATGCGAGCGCCCCAAAGTGGTGCTGACCTGGGCACCCCACCCCAAAGCGCTTCCCCAGGCTGTGCCTAATTCTTTCGCCGAATGGATGAATGAAACTGACTATGATTTCGTCATCGCCAACCCTGAAGGGTATGACCTCGCACCCGAATTCGTTGGTAAAGCCAAGGTGACCCACAATCAGGATGAGGCACTGAAAGACGCTGACTTTGTCTATGCCAAAAACTGGAGCGCCTACGAGGGCGACAACTATGGCAAAGTGCTGTCAACCGACCGTTCATGGACCATCACAACCGAGAAGATGGCTTTGACCAACAATGCTTTCTTCATGCACTGTCTGCCGGTGCGCCGCAACATGATTGTGAGCGACGACGTGATTGAATCGCCCCGCTCACTGGTTATTCCCGAGGCCGCGAACCGTGAGATTTCGGCCGAGGTGGTGCTCAAACGCATTCTGGAGTCACTCTGACTCTCCCAAGCATTGGAATAAAAAGGCCCACTACATACCCGCAAGGGTAGAAAAATGGCTACCGCAAACCAACAAGGGTAGAAGAATCCGGCTCCTCGCCAGTAATCTTCTACCCTTTATTCGTTCCCTATCCAATAAGGGAGTCGTTTTCGTGCCTCAGTGGCACATGATCCAAATCAACGCTGAACTGGAGCCCTATTTCTCGGAGGCGTCGTCACCCTTGATGGTGACCCGAATGAGTTCAAGTCGTGTAGCCGATTTTTTCAGGATCTGCATCGACAGATTACCCTCCGTGATCACATCGCCCTGTTTCGGCAGGCTGCCGGTGGTTTGCATGATGAATCCGGCCAATGTCTGGTAGTCGTCGCTTTCAGGGATATCGAGGTGATAGAGTTCATTGATCGTTTCAATCTCCATACGTCCGGAGAACTCATAAATGTCGGGGGCAATCTGGTGCTGCACCAGTCCTGAGAGATCATGTTCATCCTGAATGTCACCGAAAATTTCCTCCACGAGATCTTCCAGCGTGACCATGCCCGAGGTGCCTCCGAACTCGTCGACAATGATTGCCATGGAGCGTTTTTCAGTGAGCAGGCGGCGCATCATTTTGTTGGCCAGCAATGTCTCGGGTGCGAAAATCACCGGTTTTATGGCGTCTTCCCACGAGTGCTCGGGGTGGAACAGCTCCGACACATGTATGTAGCCCAGAATATTGTCGATATCCTCACGATACACCAGGATTTTCGAGCGGCCTGACGACGTGAACAGTTCGCTCAGCTGTGTGACGGTGGTGTTGTCGATGTCCACGGCCACAATTTCATTGCGGGGTGTCATGCAGTCGCGCAGGTGGATCGTAGAAAAGTCGAGTGCATTGTGGAAAATCTTGACCTCGTTCTCGATTTCATGTTCCTTTCCTTTGGAATCCTGACGGTTCATGGTTCGTTCAATGAACTCATTCAGGTCGCCCAACGACAGATAGCCCAAAGTTGCTTCGCTGTCCTTCACCCCGAATACACGCATCAGCGACCGTGAGATCCATGTGGTGAAAAGCGATATGGGATAGAGAATCAGGTAGATCAGATAAATGGGTATGGAGAACAGTTTGAGCGATGCGTTGGGGTTGATGCGGAAAATCGTTTTCGGGAAAAACTCGCCAGTGAGCAATATCACTCCGGTTGAAATGATTGTCGAGAGTAACAGCACAACCGCCTCGTTTCCAGATATTTTCTCCGAGATGAACGGATCAAGCAGCTGCGACGTTCCCATACCGTAAATGACCAGCGCTATGTTGTTACCCACCAGAATGGTCGAGATGAAAAACGAGGGCTTGGTGTAGAACAGGTTGAGTATCCGTGACACGATTCCGCCACGCTTTATGTCGAGTTCGACACGCACGCGGTCCGATGTCACGAACGCGATCTCCACTCCCGAGAAAATCGCTGAGAGCGTGAGAGTGACAATAATGATTATGTACCAGGATTGATCCATCTGTTATGGGTTTGTTGAAAGTGTGTCCGCAGCCATTTCGGCCGGTGCTCCGCCGTCCCGTTCATTTTTGCGCTCGGGAACGGGGAAAATACCTGAGGGTTTGAGAATGTCATACATCGTCATCTGTTCATCGGATGTGAATCCGTAGCCCTCGATGATTCTGTTAGAGCGCTCAATGTGGATGAACGAATCGGAAAACACCTTGTGATACTCCTGGTCCCAGAACAGCTGCTGGGTCAGGAACTTATCGCCCAACGTGTTTTTGATGTTCACGTTTCCATCGAGCTCCCACAAACGTTTGCGGGTATAGTACACGGCTGAGTCACAGCGTATTGTGGCCTCCACTGCCATGTCGTTTGTGTATTTTTCGATATACAGCCCCTGGGGGAAGCGCCATGTGGGGTTCTCCGACTCATCAAACATGAGCCACAGCGGGGAGGTGATATTATAGCGGGTGTAGCCCGAATCGGACACCAGCGTGTTGACATCAGTAGTCACCATTGTCGGGGTCGACGCCGGGTCGCTGATCGCAGGCTCCGTAGGTTGTTTTTTTTCAGAGCATGAACTGAAAGCGATTATCCCGCACAAGGAGATAACCGCAAACAGCGGCAAACGCCGCATGCAACATGCCGGGCGATGCCTGAGTGTCATTATCGGATTTTGCTTTGCCAGAACCAGAGTTCGTTGAAGTTAACGCCCAATGTGATGTTGAAATAATTTTCCTTCACCAATGGATTAGGCGTTGCTTTGCGGCGATAATATTCCATGGAGAGGTTGATGACTGTTTTGGAGTTTGGCGCGGGCAGACCGAAACCGAGTGTCACACCTTCCTTACGCAGATGGTTGTCGCCGATCATGATGTAGTCACGGTCGTAGTAGGCACCCATGCGGTAGTTTACGCGCTGAATCCATGATCCACGGGGATTTGGAGTGTACTGCACACCCATGGCCACCTTCCAGCGGTTATCGAAGCGCGTGCCCTCGAAACCATCGAGAGTGGCGTATTTGGCGTTTTTCCAGGGCTGGTAGGTGAAATCGGCCTCAACCATCCAGCGGTTGCGCAGGGCGAGGTTCACACCGGCGCCCCATGTGTCGGGCATGGAATAGTTGCCGTTCAGGTGCATCACCTGAGTTGTGTCGGGCTCGGTGGCGTCGTTCTGGTCATACATCACACCATAGGTTTTGCCACGGAGGCCCTTGCCCGGAGTGTAGCTCACACCGAAAGTCATGCGGTTATGACGTGACAGAGGCACAACATATTGCACACCGAACTGCAGCGAGTAGTCGCGCACCTCCATCACCCTTTGGAAGAGCGACATGGATCCGGTGGATGTGTAAACGTAGTTATCGTTAGTGGTGTTGCCGAACATGTAGCCCACGTTCGCGCCGAGAGAGAAACCTTTGAACGGACGGTAGCCCAGACCGGCATAGATCAAGTTGATGCCACCCGAGCCCTGATAGGCCGATGAGCCGTTGCTTATCTCCTCGCCGAAAGCGTAGCCGGTGGAGGTCACGGGCACCATACCCACTGATGCACCCATGTTTTTCATTATGGGGAACTGGAACGTAATGTAGTCCAGACCGCCTCCCCAGTCGGAGGCCTTGTTTCCGGCATCCTTGGCCGACATGTGGCTGAGAGTCACCCCCATGTCAAAAAGGAAAGTGAGCGAGTCCATCGCAGCATAAGCGGCAGGGTTCATCACATTGATCTGTCGGCCGCTTTGCATGGCGTAGCCCACACCGCCCATAGCCCTCTGTGACGAGGTGGCGTTGTCACGGAGCGTTCCGTAGCCAAAACGTGAGTAAGGCGAGAGGGCATCCTGTGCCATCGCAGAGAACGACGAGAGTGCCACTAACGCACAAATCGCTGATATATACTTATTTATCTTCATTATATAATAAAATTCTGTTTAAGCCGAACGAAACCAGTCCGGGCACCACCGTAGCCTCCACCGGCTCGAGCATGCGGGCAATATCCTCACCCCATCCTCCGGTGATGATGAGTTTGGTTCCTTCAGGGAGTTGCGACAGATAAAACAATATCTCGGCCTTTATGCCGTTGACCACCCCCGAGCGCATGGCCGTTTCGGTGGTCACGCCTAACAGCGGAGTTTCGCCGCGTGAGTCGATCATAGGCAGTTTACCCGTGAAACGGTTCAGCGCTTTCAACCGCAGACCTATGCCGGGGGCAATGTTTCCGCCAACGAACTCACCGTCGCTGTTGATGAAATCGTAAGTGGCGGCGGTGCCTATGTCCACAATCAATGATCCGCAACCCGGATTCAGCGCCCATCCGCCGGCCACGGCTGCAATGCGGTCAGGTCCGAGGGTGTCGGGGGTTTGATAAAGAATTTTTATCGGTAGCGGCGTCTGCGACGACAATATCATCACATTCTCCTCGCCATAGAGCTGATGGAGATAACCCACAAGGATATAGTTGTTTGCGGCAACCGTGCAGAGGCACACCTTCTCAGGGGCGTACTTGCTCTTTATTTCTGTCAGGTGACTGCGTGAGACGTTCGAGACGGTTTCCTGCCATAACACAGTATCACCCTCCCAAACCACCGCCTTCAAAGCGGTGTTTCCGCGGTCGATTGTTAGATAACGTTGCATTTCTCGGCAAAATTAGTAAATTGTGGAGAATCTACCCTAAAAGTTCGTAAATTTAACACAATTTTTCAATATAATCACCCCGTAATGTGAAAAAGAAGTGATTTATTCAGTAACTTTGCGGAAAATATGAGTGTGAATGGAATCAATCAAACGTCTGTATAAAATAGGTTTTGGCCCTTCGAGCAGCCACACCATGGGACCGCGCAAGGCGGCCGAGCAGTTTCTGAGCCGCAACGGCAACGCAGCGCGCTTCGAGGTGACGCTCTACGGTTCGCTCGCCGCCACCGGCGAGGGACACCTCACCGACAAGGCCATTCTCGATGTTCTGGCCAAGGCGGCCCCGACTGAAATAATCTGGAAGCCCGACATTTTCCTGCCGTTCCACCCCAACGGAATGACACTTCAGGCTTTCAGGGGCGACAACTCTATTCAGGACACCGACACGGTCTACTCCATCGGTGGTGGCGACATATGCCATGAAAATGAGCAACGCCAACGGGGCGAGTCGATCTACGACATGTCGCACATCCGCGACATCATGGCCTGGTGTGACCGCACCGGAAAAAGCTACTGGGAATATGTCGACCACTGCGAGAACTCCGACGTGTGGGACTACCTCAAACTGGTGTGGCAGACCATGCGCGAGGCCGTTGAACGCGGCATCGAAGCCGAAGGTGTGCTCCCGGGAGGTCTGGGCGTACGTCGCAAAGCAGTGCAATATCATGTTCACGCCGCCGGCTACAGCAGCAACCTCAAGAGCCGCGGACTGGTCTATGCCTATGCGCTGGCCGTCAGTGAGGAGAACGCTGCCGGCGGTAAAATTGTCACCGCCCCCACCTGCGGGTCATCAGGGGTGGTGCCAGGAGTGCTCTATCACCTCTATTCCTCAAAAAACTTCTCCGAAATGAGAATACTGCGTGCCCTGGCAACAGCGGCCCTTTTCGGCAACGTGGTCAAAGAAAACGCCTCCGTTTCCGGTGCCGAGGTTGGATGCCAGGGTGAGGTGGGCGTGGCCTGCGCCATGGCCGCGGCCGCGGCAAGCCAGCTGTTCGGCGGCTCGGTGGCACAGATTGAATACTCCGCCGAAATGGCCCTGGAACACCACTTAGGGCTCACCTGCGACCCTGTTTGCGGACTGGTGCAGGTGCCGTGCATTGAGCGTAACGCCTATGCGGCGGCGCGTGCCCTGGACTCGAATCTCTACGCAGCCTTCTCCGACGGACGCCACACGGTGTCGTTCGACCGCATCGTGGAGGTGATGAAACAAACCGGCCACGACATGCCATCGCTCTATAAGGAAACAGCCAAAGGTGGACTGGCCGCCATAGGCGAATGACATCATCCACATCCGAATAATCCGAAAACGCAAACGGGAGCACAACCCCTGACGCGCACATAACACAAAACATTCCGAACGGGCCCATCGACACACCGCCTTTCAAGGTGCCCGCCATCTATCTCAAACTTATGGAATCAAACGAAGCAAAAGAATCAATCAAACCAGTCAAACCGCTTGACAACCTGAAAGCGGCGCTTTTCCACAATCCCCGCATATGGCAAACCGCAATCGCCGTGGTGGTGATGGCACTCATTGCCATCGCCTTTTTCCACCCCGACGCTTTCCAGGGAAATGAGCTGCGCCAATACGACATGATGCAGGGCGCCGCCATAGGCCAGGAAGCCAAAGCGTTCCACGAGGCCACAGGTGAGACTTCATGGTGGACCAACTCGCTGTTCGGGGGTATGCCTACATTCCAGATTTCCCCCACATATTCCTCCAACGCCCTTTTCGGATGGCTCACAACCGTTTACGGACTCGGACTCCCCTCCCCCTCGAATCTGCTTTTCATGATGATGTTTGGTTTCTTCATCCTGATGATGGCGATGAACGTCAAGTGGCAGTATTCGCTGATCGGTACCGTGGCCTGGGGCTTCTCGACCTATTTCATTATTATAATAGGTGCCGGCCACATATGGAAGTTCGTAACACTCAGCTACATACCACCCACAATCGCCGGCATGGTGATGTGCTACCGCGGACGCCGTCTTGCCGGGGCCTCGCTGGCAGCGCTGTTCGCTATGTTGCAGATAGCCTCGAACCACATCCAGATGAGCTACTACTTCATGTTCGTCATGTCAGGAGTTGCCATAGCCTACGGTGTCCAGGCCTACCGCAGCAAAGCCATCCGACAGTGGCTCGTGTCGACAGCGGTGCTCGCCGGAGCCGCACTGCTTGCTGTTGGCGCCAACCTGCCGAGCCTCTACCACACATATGAATACTCCAAGTCGACCATGCGCGGCGGACACACCGAACTCACATCGGCCGACAATGCCGCCTCAGCTTCAGGTGGTCTTGACCGTGACTACATAACCCAGTATAGCTACGGACAGATGGAGTCGCTCTCGCTCTTTATCCCCAACATCAAGGGTGGAGCATCGGCCCATCCCGTCAACGGCCGCATGGAAGCCATGGCGCTCGCCGACCTTCCCGAAGCCAAGGAAGCTATCGCCAACGGCGACATCGACGCCATGACAGCACAGTATCTGGGCTACTCATCGCAATATTTCGGTGAGCCTGAAGGAACCAACGGACCGGTTTACGTGGGCGTGGTCATCTTCGCCCTGTTCCTCGTTGGATGCGTCATTGTCAAAGGCCCGTTGAAATGGGCGCTTCTGACCCTGACAATCCTCTCGCTGCTCCTTGCCTTAGGGCGTAATTTCATGGGGCTGACCGATTTCTTCATCGACTACATACCGATGTACAGCAAGTTCCGCACCGTCGAGAGCATTCTGGTGATAGCCGAATTCACCATCCCTGTTCTCGCCATATTGGCACTGCAGAAACTGCTCACCACCCCCGACGCCTGGAAGAAATATCTCAAGCCTACAGCCATTTGCTTCGGCATCGTGGCCCTGATATGCCTCATCGGCGTTGCTGCGCCATCGTTCTTTGGCAACGGAATCAACGAAACCGACGAACAGACGTCGCAAATGATAACCTACCAGCTCATGTCACAGGGCTACCCGGCCGAACAGGCACGCATGTTCAGCCTCGAGAATCCCACCATCTACCAGGCCATCAAGCAACTGCGCCTGGGAATGGTGGCATCTGACTCCATGCGCTCGCTCATTTTCCTGCTGCTTTCGCTGGTTGCGCTCCTCTGGGGCTTACGCTCAAAGAAACCAGTGATAGCCACGGCTGCTGTAGGCGCACTGATTTTCATCGACCTGTTCACCGTCAACAAACGCTATCTGAACCACGACAGCTTCTGCACCCCCGAAATTTCAGTCACCGACCCGTTCGCACCCTCGGCGCTCGACAAATATCTGCTCAGCGACACCACCATGAACTTCAGGGTGATGGACATTCCGGCGTTCAACAGCCCCGCGCCCTCATATCACCACAAGATGATCGGTGGTTACCATGCGGCCAAACTCACACGCTACCAGGATCTCATTGACCGCCATCTGAGCAACTTCCTCACCGGGCAGGTGAATGACGCCGACCTGCGTGTGCTCAGCATGCTCAACGCCCGCTACATCATCGACAACTCCGGCGAGCCCATCCTCAACCCCTCGGCCCTGGGCAACGCATGGTTTGTTGACTCAGTGGAATGGGTAGACAATGCCAATGAGGAGATGGACCGTCTCGCCATGATTGACCCCGCGACCACCGCTGTTGCCGACAAACAATTCGCCGCAACACTGAAAAACGCTCGGCCAAAACAGCCCGGCGACACCATTTTCGAGACCACCTACGCCCCCAACCGCCTGACTTATCACGCCAAAAGCGCCAACGGCGGCACAGCGGTGTTCTCCGAAGTGTTCTTCCCCTGGGGATGGAACGTTGAAATCGACGGTGAACCCGCTCAAATAGGCCGTGTCAACTACCTGCTCCGCGCTGTCGACATCCCCGCTGGCGAGCACACCGTAGTCATGACCTTCAACCCCACATCCATCACAGCGACCACAACCACCGCAACCATAGCCGTGATCCTGATCTACGCCATGGTTCTGGCCGCCATAGTGTTCACCATCATCCGCTACCCACATAAAGAATAACAACCATGAGTCTGTTAGGCGGCACATTCAAAGCGTTCCGACGCTACAGGGCAGGCAAAGGGTTCGGCATACACTCACCTTTCGCCTACGCCTTCGTCACCAACGTTATCCGACTCCCCAAAAGCTACGCCTACTACGCTTATCACGAGATAGACTACTGGCACCAACAGGTGTCCATCCTCGACACCGGCCACAAAACCCTGCCACGGAAATATCTCCGGTTGATTTTCCGGGTCATCAACCACTTCAACACCCGTCACATACTCCAGATAGGAACATGCGACGGGCTGGTGGCGCTGTCGGCCGCATCGGCCTCATCGCAGGGCCATGTCGACCTGTTCGACAAAAAAATCTCACGTCTGACCGACAGCATTCTTCAACGCTCCGCCCGGAAAAACCAGATCACGCTGACCCCGTCGCTGCCTCAAGCCGTCATGAACCTCGACAGCATCTGCGCCGACGGCTCACGCCCGATAGTCATTATCACCGACACCCAGGAACCGGCGACCATAAAACAGATGGTTGAACAGCTGCGCGGCCGCAACCCGGTTTACATCGTGGCCATACTGCGCAACAACCCGGAGGTGTGGGAACTGATCACGTCGGCCCACCCGACCTACGGAATGTCGTTCGCCAACCCCCACATAGGGATAATGGTGACCGAGAAAAGCCTGCCGCGTCAGCACTTCAACCTCTGGATATGACACGTCAGATAACCTCAGTCGACAAACTTCTGGACAGCTTCGGCGCCTACCTTAGCCTCGAAAGGGGTATGGCCGAAAACACACGCGTGGGCTACCTGGCCGATGTGATGAAATTCATCAGCTACGCCGGCGACCCGGTCATTGACATCGCCTCAGTCACAACCGACACCCTGCGTGAGTTCATAGGCGACCTCCACGACACGGGGATAGCGCCACGCTCCCAGGCCAGAATCATTTCCGGCCTGAAATCATTTTTCGCATTCCTCAAACTCGAGAACTACATCGAGGAGAATCCTGCCCTGCTCCTGGAATCGCCGCAGATAGGTAAACATCTGCCCGACGTGCTGAGCGTGGAGGAAATCGACTCACTGACGGCAGCCATTCCGGAAGGGTGTGCCGAAGGGTTGCGCAACAACGCCATAATCGAGGTGCTCTACGGTTGCGGACTGCGCGTCAGCGAGCTCATCAACCTCGAGATCTCGAAGCTGTATCTCAACGACGGCTACCTGGTTGTGACAGGCAAAGGAAACAAACAACGCATGGTGCCCATGTCGGAACTGTCGGTCGACCTTGTCCGCGACTATCTTTCCATACGTGAGGAAAACGGTGTCAAACCGGGTGAAGAAAACATTTTGTTTCTCAACCGGCGGGGTCACCGTCTGACCCGTCAGATGATATTCACCATCATCAGACGGCTGGCCGCTCAGGCGGGGATAGCCAAAGAAATTTCACCCCACACGCTGCGGCATTCCTTTGCCACACATCTGCTTGAGGGGGGCGCCAACCTCAGGGCCATTCAGCAGATGCTCGGCCACGAATCCATCGCCACAACCGAAATCTATCTCCATCTCGACACCTCGCGCCTGCGTGAGGAGATACTGGAATTCCACCCCCGCAACAAGCACCACTGACCTCAGCCCAAAAGTACCCGGCGCATTAATCCCCGCATAATTTTGCTAAATTGACACAATTGTGTAATTTTGTGGAGATGATGGTCCGTTAGTTAATTTTAATGAACGGTTCATGCCACCGGTCTGAACCGGGGCGACGAACCGGCGCGGACTGCGTAACACATATAAGTATATTCTATCATGTCATACAACCATATACTGACAAAGATAGCGGCCGAAATCGCCCCGTTGCGCACGGTGGGGAAACAGGCCGACTACATTCCCGCCCTGGCCAAGGTTGACCCTGACCACTTCGGGATATGCATCACCACCACCTCAGGCAAAACATTCGGGTGGGGCGACGTTGACATCCCCTTCTCCATTCAGTCCGTGACCAAGGTGTTCGCCCTGTCAATGGCCCTGTCCGTGATGGGTGAGGAGCTGTGGCGACGCGTCGACAAAGAGCCTTCAGGTTCAGCATTCAACTCACTCATTCAGCTCGAGCTTGACCATGGCATACCCCGCAACCCGTTCATCAACGCCGGAGCCATTGTCATCGCCGACATTCTGATGTCATCGCTCGAGCATCCCCACTCCGACTATCTGCGGTTCATACGCCGCATCGCCGACGACCCCACAATCAACTACAACTTCGAAGTAGCTACGTCGGAACGGTCAGTGGGCTACATCAACGCCGCCATTGCCAACATGCTCAAATACTACGGCAATCTCGACAACGACATCGAGGATGTGCTCCACTTCTACTTCCTGATGTGCTCCGTTGAGATGAACTGCATCCAGCTGTCAAAAGCGTTCCTGCCGTTCGCCCACGCCCACTCGCAGTTCTCATTCGGCAACATAAGCCTCACCTCGTCGCAGGTGAAACGTATCAACGCCATAATGCAGACATGCGGGTTCTACAACGACGCCGGCGAATACTCCTACCGTGTGGGGTTGCCCGGGAAAAGCGGTGTCGGTGGTGGCATAGGTGCAGTTTATCCCCGTCGCTACGCCGTGGCGGCATGGAGCCCGCGACTCAACTCCAAAGGGAACTCCGTCATGGGAATGAAAGCACTGGAACTTCTGACCACTTTCACCAACGAATCCATTTTCTGACCGGGCGCAGAGCTGTCGTCCCGACACACCACTAAACGATAACCCCCTCCGGATTGTTATAAGGATTGGAGATTCCGACAAACCACAAAATCAACTATTTATGAAAGCGACAAAACTTAACGACGCCATAGCGGAATCAATCCGCAGAAACTGGACTCATCCGGCCCTTTCCGACAGCGACGGGGCAACCACCACCTATGCCGATCTGGCCGACCGCATTGCCCGGTTGCACATTCTGTTCGACAAATCGGGAGTAAAACCGGGCGACCGCATAGCCCTGTGCGGAAAAAACTCGTCGAACTGGGCAGCCTCGTTTCTCGCCGCGGTGACCTACGGAGCCGTGGCCGTGCCCATTCTGCACGACTTCCAGGTGGAGAACATCCACAATCTGGTGACACACTCCGAGGCCGTGATTCTCTTCGCTGAGTCACGCATCTGGCGTAAGCTCAACCCAACCATGATGCCGCTGCTCAAAGGGGCCGTAGCCATCGATGACTTCCAGGCCCTTTACAGCACCGAAGGGTTCGGGCTGGCCGACAACATTCTCCGCCTCAACGAGGAGTTCGGACGCCGCTACCCCAGCAGCTTCGGCAAAGAAAACGTGAACTACTTCACCCCCGCCGACGACTCCGACCTGGCGGTGATCAACTACACCTCAGGCTCAACCGGTTTCTCAAAAGGGGTGATGATTTCCTACCGGGCCCTGATGAGCAACCTCAGGTTCGCCATTGAAAACATACCCTATCTGTTTCCCGACGACGGCACGGTGTCGATGCTCCCCATGGCCCACATGTTCGGACTGGTCATCGAGCTGATGTTCCCGTTGCTGAAGGGGTGTCACATCCATTTCCTGGCCCGTGTGCCCGCACCGTCGGTGGTGCTCAAGGTGTTCGCCGAGGTGAAACCGAAACTGATCATCTCCGTTCCGCTCATCATAGAGAAAATTGTGCGTGGCAAGGTGTTCCCGCAACTTGAACGGCAACCGGTTAAAACACTCGTGAAGATTCCCGGCATCCGTGGAATCATCTACAAGAAAATACGCGCCTCGCTGCTCGAGGCCTTCGGTGGCAACCTGCAGCAGTTGGTGGTGGGTGGAGCGGCCATGAGCCGTGACATCGAGGAGTTCCTGCGCATGATAAAATTCCCCTACACCGTTGGCTACGGCATGACCGAGTGCGCACCGCTAATCTGCTACGCCCCATGGAATGAAAACAAGGTGGGGTCGTGCGGACGCGTCGTTGACCGCATGCGTCTGAGAGTGGAGTCGCCCGACCCGGCCAACATCCCCGGTGAGCTCTGGGTAAAGGGCGACAACGTCATGTCGGGCTACTTCAAGAACCCCGACGCCACCGACGCCGTGATGCGCGACGGATGGATGAACACCGGCGACGTGTGTCAGCTCTCGCCCGACGGATTCCTGTTCATCCGCGGTCGCAACAAGTCAATGATACTGGGTCCGTCGGGGCAGAACATCTACCCCGAGGAGATCGAGACCCGCATCGACGCATCGCCCCTGGTGATGGAGTCGGTGGTGGTGGAGCGCGACGGCAAAATAATAGCCCTTGTGCACCCCGACTATGAAAAAGGTAAACAGCAGGGGCTCGACAAAGAGCAGGTAGACAAGCAGGTGAGGGCCTATCTGCCACAGATAAACGCCAAACTGGCCTCCTACGAAAAAATCGCCGGGATAGAAATCCGCGACTCCGAGTTTGAAAAAACTCCAAAGCGCTCGATCAAACGCTATCTCTACAAGTGACCGTCAGGCCTGTTCAATGGAGAGGGTGAGATTGCGACATGCTTTTTCACCTGCTCCGAACCTCACGTTTCAAAACCTGACGTCACCTCCGAACAATTACCCCGTCTGAACGGTTGTAATTCTATACGCAGGGGTGCATTCCCCCGTAAAACATCATCACGTTAATCATCACATGGAGGGAACAAAAAAGAAAAAACATACAGTCAGGCGCATCGCCAAATGGTTTTTCGGGTCAGTGGGCGCAGTAATCCTTCTGGCTATCACGGCTTTATACATACCTGCAGTTCAGGACTACGCCGTCGGCGCCGCCCTGGACAAAGTCAATGCCGGTGGCGACATGAACATTGCCCTGTCACGCGCCAGGCTGACCTTCCCCCTGAACCTGAAGATTGACAATCTGATGATACGTCAGCATCAGGACACGATGCTGACCGTCCGCAAAGTGCGCGCCGACTTAGCAGTGTTGCCTCTGCTCTACGGCAGTCTGGGCGTCGACGACCTGGAAATCGACTCGGTGGTCTACTCCATGGGCAACGCCGACTCTCTGATGCAGATACGGGCTATGGTAAAGATGTTCCGACTGAGCGATTCTTCGGTCAAACTATCCAACATGGGAATCGACCTTGGCGACGCCATCCTCGACGGTGGCGACATCAGCCTCGACATGCGACGCGACACCCTGCCGCCGGCCACTGCCGACACCGTGAGCCAGCCCTCACAAATGGGTATCGTGGCCCACTCCGTTCTGTTCCGCAACATTAACTATCGCATGACAATGGAGGGAACCATCGACTCCCTCGATGTCAGACTGCGTTCGGCCATACTCCGGGAGGGGCGCATCGACATGGCCACCCAGGCTATCGAGGCTCAGGAAGTGGAACTCGACAGCATCTCGGCCAAATATCTGACCCCGGCCGTGACCACCCCGTCAGCTCCGGCCGACACTACGTCGACCTCTGCTCCATGGACAGTGCAGGTCCACAACATAGCCCTGACACGTTCCAACGCCATCTATGCCACCGCCGGCGCCAAACCTATGCCGGGATTCGACCCCGCCTTCATCCAAGTGGAGGATATAACCATTCAGGTCGACTCTTTCTATAACCGTGGAACAGAGATACGTGTGCCCCTGAAACGGCTCGAAGCCACCGAACGATGCGGCGTCAACCTACGTGCCAAGGGGCTGTTCCGCATGGACTCTACTGCCATGATGGCCGACAGCTTTGCCATCACTACCGGATTCTCCAACATCTCGCTCAACGCCATGATGGGTATGGGCGACCTCACGTCCGACCCCTCACTACCCCTCAAACTCAACCTCAAGGCTCGCCTGGCCCAGGTCGACCTCATCAAAATGTTCCCCTCGATGGAGCAGATGATAGCCTCGCTGCCACCCTACTCCGTGCCTGAAGCCGAGGCCGACATCGACGGCACCATCGGCGACCTCAACATCAACAGCATTAAGTTCTCCCTGCCACGGCATCTGAGTGTGTCGGCCGAAGGAAACGCACGCGGTGTGATGGATTTCGACCATATGGACGCCGACATCGACCTCAAAGGATCAATCAACAACGCCAACTTCGTGCGTCAAGCCTTCCTCCCAAAGGAATCACGCGACGCCATCAATATTCCGAATCTCAACATCGGCGGCAAAATCGCAATGCGCAACGGGGTGATGGACGGCAACCTCACAGCCGCCACTCCCGGGGGCAAGGCGGCGCTGAAAGCACGGTGGGACAACCGCCATCAGGGCTACAAGGCCAACCTCGCTTTCGCATCATTCCCCGTTCAGGCCATATTGCCAACTGCCGGAGTGAAAAACCTGACCGCACACGCCTCTGTTGACGGAAACGGCTACGACCCCATGAGCCGCTCCACTTCAATCAATGCCCACATTGACCTCGACAGCGTGACCTACAACGATGTCACTTACCGCAACATCGCAGCCCGCGCCACATTGTCTGACGGAAAGGCCGACGTCGACCTTACATCGCACAACGCCGACGCCGACTTCACCATAACCTTGAACGGGAACATTGCGCCAACACCCTATGCCATGTCACTGACAGGCGACATCCGCAACATCAACCTGCAGGCGCTGGGTATGGCTGCGGACAAGGCCTACGTCAACGGTTCTTTCACCGGCGACGCCACCCTCGACCCCGACGGGAAATCAATCGACGCCACCATGGACATCGCACGGCTCCACTGTGTGATGGCCCCCTCGCTCGACCTGAACACCTCCGATATCCGACTGAATTTCCATGCCGACGACTCTCTGACCCAGGCCACAATGATAAACCGCGACCTGACAATGAATTTCACCTCACCCACATGCGTCGACTCGCTGGGCGCACGGTTCGCCACGGCCATCGACTCGCTCAACATGCAGATTTCGAGATACGAGGTGAGAATCGACGACATCTCGCATGCCCTGCCTCCCTTCGAGCTGACCATGAAGGCCGGAAGCGACAACACCCTGACCGATTATCTGAAAACCTCGGGGATGAACTTCAAATCGCTGACCTTCAACGCGTCGAACGACTCAGTGATACATCTCGACGGCGATGTGCTGACATTCACCACCCCGTCGATGACACTTGACAGCATTTCGGTCGGCGCACGGCAGATGGGAAAATATCTCGTGGTGCAGGCGAAAGTTGACAACCGCCCCGGCACCATGGACAACTTCGCCCATGTGGTGGTCCACGGATTCGTGGCCGGAAGCAAAGCGGGTGTGTTCTGCCGTCAGAGCAACATCAACCGCGAGATGGGCTATCGCATCGGCGCCATGGCGCAGATCGAGGACTCCACCGTCAGGGTCAACCTGATGCCGTTCGACCCCGTAATCGCCTACAAAAAATGGACCGTCAACAGCGACAACTTCATATCACTGAACATTCCCAAACGCCACATCGACGCCGACCTGCTGATGAAAAACGAGGTGTCATCGCTGCATCTCTACACCGAGCACAACGACTCGGTCAACGGCCAGGAAGATGTGATCCTGAACGTGTCGGATGTCAAAATCTCCGACTGGATTTCGCTCAACCCCTTCGCTCCGAAAATCAAAGGTGACCTCTCGGCCAACCTGCGCCTGCGCGAGAATGCCGACGAAAAATCGATCTCCGGCGAAGGAAACCTGTCACTGCGCGACTTCATCTATGGCAAACAGCGCGTGGGCGACTTCGACCTCGGTCTTAATGTCAAAACAAACATCCGTGGCGCGTTGACCGCGCGGGCCTCCCTCAGCGTCGACTCGGCCAAGGTGCTGACGCTCTCAGGCGTGCTCAACGACAGCAACTCAACCCAGCCGTTCAGGATGGACCTCGAATTCGACCACTTCCCCCTGAAGGTGGCCAACCCGTTCCTGCCGCCACGCACGGCCAAACTGTCAGGCGCGCTGTCAGGAATGATGGATGTCACCGGAAAAATGACCGAACCGCTGCTCAACGGCTACATAGAATTTGACTCAGCCCAGGCCGACGTGACCATGCTCGGGACCACACTCAAATTCTCCGACACAACCATTCCCGTTGACAGCAACATAATCCGGTTCAACAATTTCAGCATTCTCGCATGCAACAAAAACCCGCTGTTCATCAACGGCGACGTCAACATGCGCGATTTGATGAATCCCGGAATCAACCTCAACCTGAAGGCCAATGAAATGCAGATCGTGAACTCCGACCGTCCGCGTGGCGCCGACGTCTACGGTAAAGCGTTCATCGACCTCGACGCCGACGTCAACGGCGACATGTCACTGCTCAATGTCGACGCTAACCTGACTATCCTCAGTTCAACCAATGTGACCTACGTGATGACGAGCGCCGAGTCGGCAATCACATCCCGCTCATCAGGCGACATGGTTAAATTCGTCAACTTCGCCGACACCACCCAGGTAACCGAGGCCGACACCATCCCGACCAACAGCATGATGATGAAACTCGCAGCCTCGCTTGTCATGGAGCCAAACACCACGGTCAACGTCGACCTCTCGACCGACGGCAAGAACAAAGTGTCGATAAAAGGTAACGCCAACCTCAACTACAACATGGACCCCATGGGAACTGACCGTCTGGTCGGACGCTACAACATTACCGGTGGCTTCGCCCGCTACACCCCGCCGTTCATGTCGGAGAAAAACTTCGCCCTCCAGGAGGGCAGCTACGTCACCTTCAACGGAAACATGATGAACCCCCTGCTCAACATCAGGGCCATCGACGACATCAAAGCCAACGTCACTCAGGAAGGGCAGAACTCCCGCCTGGTCGACTTCCTGGTGATCCTATCGGTCAAAGGCTCTCTGGAGCAGATGGACATTACTTTCGACCTCGCCACAGAGCAGGACATAACCATCTCCAACGAGCTCCAGTCAATGTCGGCCGAACAGCGCGCCAGCCAGGCCATGAACCTGCTGCTCTACAACATCTACACCGGTCCCGGCACACGCGGCAACGCAAACATCGGCGGGAACACCCTTTATTCGTTCCTTGAATCGCAAATAAACTCATGGGCCGCGAACAACATCAAGGGTGTCGACCTGTCGTTCGGAATCAACCAGTATGACAAAACGCTCAACGGAAACACCTCGACCACTACCAGCTACAGCTACAAGGTGTCGAAATCACTCTTCGACGACCGCTTCAAAATCGTCGTCGGCGGAAACTACTCGAACGACGCCGAATCCGACGCCGAGCTGGCCCAGTCGTTGATCAACGACGTGTCGTTCGAATACTACATCAACCGTAACGGCACAATGGTGCTCCGGATTTTCCGACATAACGACTACGAGAGCATCCTCGAAGGTGAAGTGACCGAAACCGGACTGGGCTTCGTCTACAAACGGAAAATACGCCGTCTGTCCGACCTGTTCCGCCGCTACCGGAAATCGCAAAACGT
>JAXJVW010000251.1:0-2022 GCA_036308365.1 Muribaculaceae bacterium | reverse complement strand
TACTACACCCGCATACTGAGCCAGGCCCGCGGCACCGGCATCCCCACCGCACCCCGCCGCGGCAACATCTTGATGGTTTCGTTCCTGATGGGTCTGCTCATTCCGTTCGCTGTGATCTACATCCGCTTCTATCTCAACAACACCGTCAGAGGCAAGAAAGACCTTGAGAATCTGCCCATTCCTTTCGTTGGAGAGATTCCCCTGGACACCACCGGCGAGTCACGCGTTCTGCGTCTGTTGGGAATCCACCGCAACAAGAATCTCGGAATAGTGGTGAAACATGGCACCACCGACATCGTCGGAGAGTCATTCCGCACCATACGCTACAACATCAGCCTGATGCTCAAGCAGTTACATCTGCTCGACAAGAGTAAAGTGATGATGGTCACCTCGGCTTATCCCGGCTCAGGTAAGACCTTCGTGTCAGAGAACTTAGGAGGCGTTTTCGCCCTCAAAGGAGGCAATGCCCGGGTTCTGATCATCGACTTCGACATACGCCGTCACACCTTGTCGGACAATCTGTTAGGTAAGAATCCCCAGCAGGGTATCACCACCCTTCTGCTCAATGAGAATGAGGATCCCGACGACGTAACCATCCATGAAGTCAACGGCATGAAACGTCTGAGCCTCATCCCCGCGGGCCCCGTTCCGCCCAACCCGACAGAGATTCTCGAAAGCCCCCGTCTGGCCGAGATCATCACCACACTGCGTTCAGAATATGACTACATCATCCTCGACTGTCCTCCCATCGAGGCCGTGGCCGACGCCAAGATTCTGACCCGCATCACCGACATCACCATCTTCGTTGTCCGTGTAGGACTGATGAAGCGCGAGTATCTCAAAGAGCTCTGCCGCATCTACCAGAGCAAGCAGTTCACCCGTCTGTCACTGTTGCTTAACGGCAGCAAGTTAGGCTCGGGCAACCGCTACGGCTATGCCTACGGCTACAGCTATAACGAAACTGACATCAACAAGAAATGAAAACGGCCCTGATCACAGGCATCACCGGACAAGACGGCTCATATCTGGCAGAGTTCCTGCTTGACAAAGGCTATGACGTGCACGGGATAATCCGCAGGTCGTCGGTCGACTTCCGCGAACGCATTGCCCATCTTGAAGGGAAAGAGCGTTTTCACCTTCACTACGCCGACATGACCGACTCCATGTCGATGGTCAACATAGTAGCCAAAACACGTCCCGACGAGATATATAACCTTGCGGCCCAGAGTCATGTCCAGGTGTCGTTTGACTCGCCGGAATACACGGCCAACGTCGACGCCATCGGTGTGCTTCGTATACTCGAGGCCGTCAGACAAACCGGATTGACCGAGCGATGCCGCATATATCAGGCATCGACATCGGAGCTTTATGGCAAGGTGGAGAAAGTGCCCCAGAACGAGGAGACCCCGTTTCACCCTTACTCACCCTACGCCGTGGCCAAACTCTACGGTTTCTGGATTGTCAAGGAATATCGCGAGGCCTACCATATGTATTGCTGCTCGGGAATACTATTCAACCATGAGAGCGAACGGAGGGGCGAGACCTTCGTGACCCGCAAAATCACCCTGGCCGCCGCCCGTATAGCACAGGGGAAACAGGAGCGTCTGTATCTGGGCAACCTGTCGTCGTTGCGCGACTGGGGTTACGCCAAGGATTATGTTGAATGCATGTGGCTGATACTTCAGCAGGATCGTCCCGACGATTATGTCATCGCCACCGGCGAGCAACACACCGTCAGAGAATTCTGCACACTGGCTTTCCGCCGCGCCGGAATAGAACTGCGGTGGGAAGGTGAAGGACCCGATGAGAAAGGAGTGGACACCCGCACAGGCAAGGTGCTCGTTGAAGTGTCGCCCGACTTCTATCGCCCGACCGACGTTGTCAATCTGCTTGGCGACCCGTCGAAAGCCCGCCGTGAATTAGGGTGGGATCCGTCGACAAAAACCAGCTTCGAACAGCTTGTGAACCTGATGGTTGACGCCGACATGGCCAAGATCGCCACCGAACGGGCCGGTGAGCATG
>JAXJVW010000250.1:0-4452 GCA_036308365.1 Muribaculaceae bacterium | reverse complement strand
TGCAGTTCGAGGAAGCGCCGCAGGGATTCATCGCCGAAACGCTCCATTGATTTTATCACCTTGTCGAGGGGTTTACGCTGCATGTCACCACTTTTGGAGAAGAATTTGTCGGCGTAGCAAATCAAACGTTCGAGCATCGTTTCGGGAACAAAGTCGCGGTGGGGCAGCGGCAGGTGCTGACCTTCGATTTCCGAGGCGGTCAGTCCGGAGCCGGTGTGACGCTCGGCCACGCGCGCATACTTTTCATCAGCATTTTCGAGCCTGAGCAGTTCCGCTCCGAGAATACCGTGGCGAATGTAGGGTTCCGTTCCCTGGCAATGAATACCCTTGGCGTCGGTCAGGAATATGCCTATGTCATGGAGCATTGCCGCCTGCGATATTTCCTGGTCGGTCAACGGAAGATTTTTCCGTGAAGCAATTTCCAGGGCAAGCTCCGCCACCTGTGAGCAGTGGCGTAAATAAATATCCCGCAGAGGTGAGTCCGCGGGATAATATTTGTCAATTATAGCGTTGTAATCAACCATTTACGATAGTGTTCCAGTTGAATTTATCGTCGATGTCGCCATACTGGATTCCACGCAGGGTTTCATAGAGCATGGTAGTGATTTCGCCGGGGTTACCATCTTTTGCGATGATGTATTTCTTGCCGGTGTCGATGTCGTCGATTTCGCCCACGGGCGAAGCCACCGCCGCAGTTCCGCATGCCGCGGCCTCCTGCACTTCAGCGAGTTCGTCGACGGTTATGTGGCGCTGTTCAACCTTTATTCCTTTGTCGCGTGCGATAGTCATCAGCGAGTCGTTTGTGATCGACGGAAGTATTGAATCGGAAGCGGGAGTGATGTAGACCCCGTCCTTGATGGCGAAGAAGTTGGCCGGACCGCATTCGTCGAGATAGAGTTTCTCTTTGGGATCGAGATAGAGCACAGCCGAGTAGCCCATTGAGTGAGCCTTTTCGCCTGCCTGGAGCGATGAGGCATAGTTGCCACCGACTTTCCATCGACCGGTGCCACGGGGTGCCACACGGTCAAATTCACGCATTATGCATATGTTGGTCGGCTTAAATCCGGTTTTGAAATACGGTCCTACAGGGCTGACCATGATAATGACAGTGTAGTCTTTGGCCGGCTTCACGCCGATTTGCGCGCTCATGCCAATTTCGATGGGGCGGATGTAGAGCGATGCACCGGTTCCATAAGGGGGCACGAACCGTGCGTTGAGTTCGACTACTTTTTTCACCATTTTCTCAAACAGGTCGATAGGCAGCGGTTCCATCATCAGCCCGCGTGCCGATGATTGCAGACGTTTGGCATTCTCGTGCAGACGGAAAATGCGTATTTTTCCATCTTTGCCACGGAAAGCCTTGAGACCTTCGAATATTTCCTGTCCGTAGTGGAGGGTTGTCGCCGCGATGTGGATTTCAATTTTATCGGAAGTGGACACTTCAATATCACCCCACTTTCCGTCGCGGAAGTGGCATCGCACATTGTAGTCGGTGGGAAGAAATCCAAACCCGAGGTTACTCCAGTCAAGTTCTTGAGTGTTGTCCATTATTGTTGAAATAATTTTAGAGTATGTTATAGCGGCCTGTCAAGGGTAGCTAATTATTTCTGCAAAGTTACAAAATTTATTTATGAGGGAGCAACTTTAAACAGTTTTTTATCAATTTCACAATATGTGGATGAATTTCACGTTAATAAAAATGGAGTGGTTTGAGCTATTTGAATCATCAAGGCCGACGCCGAAGCCATGGCCACACCGAGGATTATCACAATCATCAGGAAAAACTAATGAAAAGACCGGTCATATATATATTATTAATAATGTTGTCAGTTGTGACGGCCATGTCACGCGACGTGAACATCCACGGAAAGATCATCGACGCCGAAAACAAACCTATGGAGTTCGTCACAGTCAGAATTGGTGGCACCGCCGTGGGTGCGATGTCGGGGCTTGACGGTGGCTACTCGCTGTCGACACACTATTCCGACACCATCAAAGTCATTTTCACCTGCATCGGTTATAAGGAAGTTGAGCGCAAAATCATTGACGCGCAACAAGATGTCACACTCAATGTTATGATGCATCCATCGAGCAAAGAGCTGGCCGAAGTGGAGGTTACCGACTTCAAGAAACAAACCGGCCAGATGCAGACCATCGACGGAAAAGCGGGTCGGCTGATGCCCAACGCTTCGGGTGGCGGCGTGGAGGCCATGATAACCACTCTGGCCGGGGTGAACTCCTCGGATGAGATGTCGTCGCAATACTCCGTCAGAGGTGGCACATTTGACGAGAACTCAGTGTATATCAATGGCATAGAGGTTTATCGCCCGCAGCTTGTGGCGTCGGGTCAACAGGAAGGTTTGAGCATCATCAACCCCGACATGGTTGACCGCATCGGATTCTCAACCGGAGGTTTTTCGGCTGAGTATGCCGACAAAATGTCGTCGGTACTCGACATCACCTACCGCGAACCTGAGTCGCTTGAAGGCTCCGTGTCGCTTTCACTGATGGGCGGATCGCTGGCGTTCGGGCAACACAGCGGTAAGTTTTCGCAACTCCATGGATTGCGCTACAAGCGTAACTCCTCATTGCTCAGCAGCATGGACACCAAAGGGGAGTATGACCCCAACTTTTTCGACTATCAGACCAACCTCGTGTTCCGTCCGTCGAAACACTGGCGTGTGTCAGTGTTGGGCAACATCGCCATCAACAACTACAAATTCGTGCCGGCATCGCGAACCACCAACTTCGGCACATCGACCGACGCCAAACAGTTCAAAGTCTATTTTGACGGTCAGGAGAAGGATAAGTTCGAAACATGGTTAGGCGCCGTGTCGATTGACTATCTCCGCTCGCGCAGCAGCTACTTCACCCTCCAGGCTTCGGGCTATCTGACCAACGAGCTTGTGTCATATGACATCCTGGGTGAATACTGGCTCGACCAGGCCGGCACCACCGGAGGATCAACCGGCGACGCCATAGGTGGTGAATTAGGTGTGGGACGCTATCACGAGCATGCCCGCAACCGACTCAAAATGAGCGTGATGTCGATGGCTTTGAAGGGCCACACCGGCATAGCCCGCCACAACCTCTCATATGGCTTGAGCATGCAGCATGAAACAATCCACGAACGCGCGAGGGAATATGAGCTACGCGACTCCGCCGGGTTCACTCTACCAACCGACCCTGAATTCATCAAGATGATATACAACCTCAGTTCCATTCAGAATCTGTCGACAAACCGCATGTCGGTTTATGCCGAGGACACCTACCGTCTCAACAGCAACGCCGGCTATTTCAACCTGAACGCCGGAGTGCGCATGAGCTACTGGGACTTCAACAAGGAACTGCTCTTCTCGCCCAGGGTCAACGTGGCCTTCGTGCCAGAGCGCAACAATGCGTGGACCTTCCGTTTCGCAACCGGAATCTACTATCAATCACCATTCTACAAGGAATATCGCCGTCCGGTTGAAGACGCCGACGGAAACACCGTCATAGAACTGAACAAGGATATAAAGGCCCAGCAGAGTCTGCAGTTCATTTTCGGATCGGACTACACATTCAGGGCGTTCGGCCGACCTTTCAAACTTTCAGGCGAGCTATACTACAAAAAGCTGAACAACCTGGTGCCTTATGAAATTGACAACCTCAAGTTTGTGTATTCGGGCGAGAACGAATCATCGGGCTACACCGCCGGGGTCGACCTCAAACTGTTCGGTCAGTTCGTTCCGGGCAGCGATTCATGGCTCAGCTTCTCGCTCATGAAAACCGACGAGTTGGTGAACGGTGTCCATGTGCCCCGTCCAACTGACCGCCGCTACAGCTTCGCACTCTATTTCACCGACTATTTTCCCAAGATACCCCGCTTGAAATTCTCGCTCCGAGGCATCCTCTCCGACGGACTACCCACAACCGCTCCCCACGTGAGCCGCGACAAAGGCTACTTCCGCGCTCCGGCCTACAAACGTGTGGACATTGGCGTCAGCTACGCTCTGCTGCGCGAGTTGCGTGAGAGCGAATCGGCTTCCGGGCTCCATAAATACCTGAAATCAGCATGGTTAGGGGTCGACGTGTTCAACCTGCTCGACATCTCAAACGTGTCGGGCTACTATTGGGTGACTGATGTCAACAACATCCAGTATGCCGTACCCAACTATCTGACACGCCGCCAGATAAATCTACGGTTGACAGTTGACTTTTAACACTAATCCCCGTCAGTGCCATTTCATTCGGCGGGATTGCCGGTCAGCGCAGGCTTGATCATAAGTAACTGTTGAAAATTATTTTATATTAACCGGTGAACTTATTTTAATATTTCTCCGGCGTAATTTTTAAATCTTTTCCTCTCATCATCGGTCACTTAGCTCGCTAAGCTCCCTCATCTTCGAGGGAAAATCTTCTAAAAATTCACCTCGGATAAATATCAAAATAATTTCCACCAGTTACTTAAAT
>JAXJVW010000249.1:0-4026 GCA_036308365.1 Muribaculaceae bacterium | reverse complement strand
GTTTAAGTAACTGTTGAAAATTATTTTATACTAACCGGTGAACTTATTTTAATATTTCTCCGTCGAAATTTTTGAGTCTTTTCCTCTCATCATCGGTCACTTAGCTCGCTAATCTCCCTCTTCTTCGAGAAAAATCCTCTAAAAATTTCCCTCGGATAAATATCAAAATAATTTCCACCAGTTACTTAATATATTACTTTTTTCCCTTTCATGATGTAGAGCTGACCTTTGACGGGGTGTGCCACGGGCTGTCCGTATAGGTTGTAGATGGTGTCGTCGGCCCGGGTGTCGGTGTCATTGTCGGGGTTGACGCTTTCTACGCCTGACAGGTCGGTGTCATACATCAGTTTGATTGATGTGGGCTGCATGTCGGCAGAGAAGGCTGTCAGGTCGAGATAGGCCTTGTTGGCGGCCAGTTCAATTTCGCCTCCGGCTGAGTTTTTCACCAGGCGATAGAATCCGGGAACACCGTCGCGGTTGGCGCCGAACACCCTCATTGTTTCGGGGTTGAATTTAATCTTGCCCTCACCCTTGTTGTTGGTGTTGAGCTGGAATTCACCTTTGAGCATGTTTCCTTCAACCGGTGCCACCTGTGTGTCGGGGTGGAGCGGCAACAGACGGTTTTCTTTTGAGTTCAGGCTGTTACATTTCAGCAGCACTGCAGTTTTGGCCGGTACAATATCGCCGTCGATTCGGGTGAGCAGGGCGAAGGTCTCGCCGTTTGCCATCGCGCTTGCGGTGACGTAGTATGCTTCCACACCGTCGCGGCATTCATAGGGGAACGCTGTGTACATCGATGCCCAGTAGGCGCCGTCGAACTGCATGTTCTCATCGGGGGCGGCTCCGAACCAGAAGTGGTCCATGTGTTCTTCGTCGATGGGTTGCACTGCCATGGCGCAGTAGGGGTCTTCCTCACCGAAGGTGCCTAAATACACGTCGCATCCCGTGTTGTTGTAGGTCATTTTGAGACCCGCTTTTGAGATTGCGCTGCTCTGGAAACCATAGTATCCGTAGAAATTGTGGTTCATCGGCACGAAGTCGAGGGTGTTGCCACTGCAGAGGGTCTTTGTGTCAACGCCCTGTCCGGAAAGCACCGTTTTGGTGAGTTTGGTTTTGTCGGAACTGATATTTCCTGACACAAGGAAGAAAATGGTTGCAGGTGACGACTCAGGCAATATGGGGCGGATGGAGTCAGTGCGGGGATATTCCGTCACCCCTTTGAAATCGTCGGGGTTATAGTCGGTTGGTTTCACCCAGCGCAGCAGGGTCGGGTCGACAGTCGCCCCACCTGCCAGTGGGAAGGAGAAGCTGTAGCCACCTTCTATTGTCAGTACTCGACCGGAGAACGTGCGCACCCTGTAGTATTTGCCCACCTGAGGCAGTTCGCCGAGTTCTTTGAGCACTGCCACATAGCGGGCGCCATCGTGTTCAACTACTGTAGAGAAAGTGTTTTCATGAGAAAGCACATTACCATCTTCATCTTCCCAGTGGCTGAATTCGAGCATGACGTTCTTGGCATACTGATACTTAGGAAGACCCGGCAGAGTGTAGGAAAGTGTGATTTCATCACCTACCTTGTTGACCTCGGGGGTTACTGTCGGAGCACCGTAAGGGATCGAAGTTGTCGCCGTGGCGGCAGGTTTGGGAATGAAGTGGGCTGTGTAGGTCGAGCCGGTCCCGGGGCTGGTGGTGGTATAAGTCACCACCCCGCGGGTGAATGGGGATTCAGTGCTCATCACCTTGTTGTTTTCATACCATCCTGTGAAAACGTATCCTTCCTTAGGCTGGGCGTAGAGGGTATAGTTGTGGGTTGAGGATGAGCCAAAAGCGAATGTTTTCTGTTCCAGGGTATCCTCCTCCTTGTAAGTTGAGGCGTTTTGTCCCCCCTTGACCACGCAAACCAAACCTCCATCAGGGTTGTCGGTCTTCACCTTGATGTAGGAGTAGAGGTTCTGAAAGGCAGCGTTGGCTGACGGAGCAGAAACAAACGCTGACAGTGCGATCATTGCCGGGATTGCACCGGAAATAAAGTAGCGTATGAGTTTTTCATTAAGTGATTTGGTTGGCTTATGGTTTTTTATATGATTTTATGTGATTTTTCCTTGGAAGAGTGTTTTTCGATTTCGTAATTTGTTGAATTATAGGGCTTTTGAATCGCAAAGATATGCATAAAATTACTGATTTTTCATATTTTGATTGTTAATTAGAGTTAATGAAAGTGAATAAATATGTTAATTTTTCCAATACTCAAACCGTTATGGTGTAGGGAGTTATGTGTTGAAACTCTGAAAATGCGCATGAACAGCCAATCCGTAGCGAATGGGGCTGGGGAAGGGAGCAATCGGCAGGCTTTTACATGGCACACAGGGCAGTGTGAGGGAGGTTGCACCGGACGCTCGGATAAAGAGTGAAAATTAAATAAAAAACAGTGGTTCTTTTTGAGAAGTGAAATTAATATATTATTTTTGTGTGATAATTGCGGGCTTATGCGCCCGACTCCGCCAAGAAGAAACAAAAACCTACAGATAATATGAAATTCAACGTACCCAGTAAAATGCTATATGCTTATGTAGCAGCCGTATGTAAAGTCATCAATTCCAAGAACGCGATGACCATCCTGAACGATTTGCTGTTCAAGCTGGAAGGTGACACACTGACCATCACCGCCTCTGACCTGGAGAACACCCTTTCGGCCACACTGACCGTCACCGATTCCGAAGGGCAGGGAAAATTCTGTGTCGATGCCAAGCGTGTGGTTGACCTGCTCAAGGAATTGCCTGACCTGGGTGTTACAATCGAGGTCAACGACGAAACCCTCGCCATCGACCTCACTTATCCAGGAGGTAAATTCTCGCTCGTCGGCAAGAACGGCAATGAATATCCCAACACCATGGAGCCGGTGGCCGAGGACCAGACCATCTCGTTCGTGGCACCGGTGAAACAGGTGATGAGCGGCATCGACAACACCCTCTTCGCCGTGGGCAGCGACCCCGTGCGCCCGCAGATGATGGGTATACTCTGGGACATCAAACCCGACAAAATCACTTTCGTGGCAACCGACACCCGCAAGCTGGTGCGCTACGTCAACACTATGAGTGCCCCCGGAATCGAAGGCTCATTCATCCTTCCCGTCAAACCGGCGAACATAATCAAGAACGTATTCGCAAAGGATGAGAACATCAACATCACCCTCGACCCCAAAAGCGCCACGTTCAGCTCTGCGGCGTTCAATTTCAACTGCCGTTTCATCAAAGGTAACTTCCCCGACTACAACAGGGTAATCCCAACCTCAAACCCCTACATGCTCACAATCGACCGCACCGAGTTCCTCAACGCCGTGCGCCGCGTGGGTGTGTTCGTCGACCCGGGCAACGGTCTGGTGAAGTTCAAAATCACAAGCAACGAGCTGGTCATGAAGGCCCAGGACACCAACTTCTGCACCTCGGCCCGCGAAACCATGGCGTGTGACTTCAACGGTCCGGAAATGATCATAGGCTTCTCGGCCCACTATCTGATTGAGATTTTCAACACCATCTCAACCGAACAGATAGTCATAAACCTCTCCGACCCGTCACGCCCCGGAGTGTTCGTGCCCGATGAACAGGCCGAAAACGGCGACCTGCTCATGCTGCTCATGCCAATGACCGTGCACGACTTTTAACATAGCCTGACAACGTAGCGGAAAGCGACAGCCCACCCCTTGCCGGAGTGTGAAACTGTCGCTTCCGTCAGCTTACGGTGCCCCTCCACCACCACTGAATCACACCCATCACCATCCTCAACGACGAAAATGAAGCTCAATCTCACACGACCCATCATATTCTTTGACCTCGAAACTACCGGAATCAACATCACCCTCGACCGTATAGTCGAGATTTCACTGATAAAAGTGATGCCCGACGGCACAGAAGAGGAATACACCACGCGTGTGAACCCCGAAATGCCGATTCCGCCGGAATCGACAGCCGTACACCACATCACCGACGCCGACGTGGCCACAGCAAAAACATTCAAACAGATTGCACC
>JAXJVW010000248.1:0-27215 GCA_036308365.1 Muribaculaceae bacterium | reverse complement strand
CTGTGGATCACCTCACCCTCAAGGCCCCGGAGGTCGCCGCGGATAACCCGCACCTGGTCGCCGGGACTGTAGTCGGAGGTGATCGACACGGGGGTGTCGCTGTGGCCCAGCATGAAACGCAGGGTGGCTATCTGGGTGTCGGGAATGGTGGCCAGCGGACGGGTGGCGCCGTTGACGGTCGCTCCGGCCCGGTTGGTCAGGAAACGGTTGATGTAGGGGAGGGTGACTAAGCGCCGTCGCTCGGGCTCGGTGCAGCGGATGAAGATGGTGGCCGGGATGACCACCCGTTGCTGGCGCACGCGCCGGCCGTCGGCCCACACCCGGACCTCGTCCTGGGTGGGAAGATAACAGGTCACGCCCTGCCGCTCCAACTGCTCGCGCACTTTCTTCTCGGAGCGGTTGCGCACTATGGCAACATACCATCTGCGCTCACCCGCGGACACGCCTACGGCGTCGTCAACGCATGGTCGCGCCGACGCCACTGTGGTGGTTTCGTGTGCCTTAGTCATTAAGATTAATTTCAAAATCTCTTGCAAAGAGAGATGAATATGGTGTGCAAAGTTAGTGATTTTTTTTCAATTGTTCAAAATAATGATTGTGGGCTGGGGATAAATGTGGAGTATTTGCCACATTGACAAGTTGTTACGCAATTTAATAAATTTTAGGGGTACCGGGAGGAAGGGTCCGGGAGAGGTGAAGCGATTTGCCGCTGTATTTTCCGAATGTTTAAAGTATTGTGGAATATGTGTGCTTTATTCAACTGTCAGATAGACGGTTACGGAATTTCACAATCTTTTTGCAAGAGATTGTGAAATTAATCTTAATGACTAAGGCACACGAAACCTCCACCGTGGCGTCGGCGCAACCGTGCGTTGACGACGCCGTAGGCGTGTCCGCGGGCGAGCGCAGATGGTATGTGGCCATAGTGCGCAACCGCTCAGAGAAGAGGGTTCGCGAGCAGTTGGAGCGGCAGGGCGTGACCTGCTATCTCCCCACCCAGGACGAGGTCCGGGTGTGGGCCAACGGCCGACGGGTGCGCCAGCAACGGGTTGTCATCCCCGCCACCATCTTCATCCGCTGCACCGAGCCCGAGCGCCGATGCTTAGTCACCCTCCCCTACATCAACCGTTTCCTGACCAACCGTGCCGGAGCGACCGTCAACGGCGCCACCCGCCCTCTGGCCACCATTCCCGACGCCCAGATAGCCACCCTGCGGTTCATGCTGGGTCACAGCGACACCCCCGTGACGATCACCTCCGACTACAGCCCCGGCGACCGCGTGCGAGTTATCCGCGGCAACCTCCGTGGCCTCGAAGGTGAGGTGATCCACAGTCCCGGCCACAGCGAGCTCGTTGTCCGGCTTGACATCCTGGGTTGCGCCCGCGTGGCCATCGACCCGATCGATGTGGAGCCGCTGCGCTGAGCCTCATCATAACCGTCATATGCAGAAATCCGACAACAAACGCATAGCGAAAAACACGCTGTTCCTGTACTTCAGGATGATTGTTGTGTTAGGCGTGACCTTGTACACAAGCAGGGTTGTGCTTCAGACACTTGGCGTGGATGACTTTGGTATTTATAATATTATAGGTGGCATAGTCATCCTTTTTTCATTTATGAAATCATCGGTGACGACGGCCGTACAACGCTATCTCAACTATGCCCTCGGAAAGGATGATGAGAGGTATGAACAGGATGTTTATTCATCGAGTTTCTTGATTTTGGGCTCTTTGACATTGCTGTTGGTAGTTTTGCTTGAAACCGTCGGTTTATGGTTTGTGAACAGCAAACTGAGCATACCCCCCGACAGGATGTCGGATGCCAATATAGTTTACCAACTGTCAGTTCTCTGTTTTGCCATAAGCACATTCCGCATTCCGCTTGACGCCTTGGTGATGGCCCATGAGCGAATGTCATTCTATGCCTATATTTCCATTTTTGAGACCATACTCAAACTTGGCATAGCGTTTATGCTGATGCTTGTTCCGGCGAATAAGTTGATACTGTATGCCTCACTGGTTCTGGCCGTTACGCTGATTGTCAATGCTGTTTATCACTTCTATTGCCACCGTAATTTTCCGCTCAGAGTATCGTTTAAGAATAACCCGAAGGTTGTTAAGGAATTGATGTCATTTTCCGGATGGAATGTTTTCGGTTCCGTGGCGGATATAGGCTATCAGCAAGGAACAAACATAGTGTTGAACATTTTTTATGGGGTTGCTTTTAACGCCTCCATGGGCATTGCCAATCAAGTGAAAAATGCGACATTCACATTCATCCGCAATATCCTTGTGGCAGCAAATCCGCAGATATTCAAAACACATTCCGCGGGTATGCTTGCGGAGTTCGCATCGTTGGTGCTTCGAATGTCGAAGTTTGCCTATTTGCTCGTTCTTTTGGTCGCACTGCCGTTGATATTCAACATGGAATATATTCTGGAACTTTGGCTTGGAGATTTGCCTCCCATGTGCTATGAGTTCTGTGTGCTCACAATCATTTTTTGCATTTTTGATTCGCTTGTGGGACCATTGTGGACAGCTGCCCAGGCTGAAGGACACATCAAAAAGTATCAGATAATAACAAGTTGCATACTGCTGATGAACCTTCCGTTGACCTACCTGGCATATCATTTCGGAGCGGAACCCTATGCGCTTCTGCAGATTCAGATTGTGATAGTGATTATTTCGCTGATTTACCGTGTGACGTATCTGAGTTCCTTGAAACTCATTAAGTTAGCTGACTACGTCAGGGAGGTGCTGATGTCGTCGGCAGCGACAACTGTTGTGACCTTGTCGCTCTGTATTCTCATAAACCATTTGATTCCCGAAGCGGGATTTCGCCGGCTGTTGATAAATACACCCCTGTATGTGCTTATTTCACTACTGGGCATATGGTTCATCGGTGTGAACAGAAGCGAGAGAAAAGCAATAACAGAGTTTATCACAAAGAAAATTAAACGATGAGCAATAAAATTCCCAAAGTAATACACTATTGCTGGTTCGGAGGCAATCCATTACCACCGTTGGCATTGAAATGTATAGAATCATGGAAAAGGTATCTTCCTGATTATGAAATAGTTCAGTGGGATGAGAGCAACTTTGATGTCAATGCCATAAAATATACATCGCAGGCCTATGAAGCAAAAAAGTATGCCTTCGTAAGTGATTATGCCAGGTTCAAGATTCTTTATGAACATGGCGGAATCTATTTTGACACAGATGTGGAAGTAATAAAAAACATGGACCAGATTATAGCTGCTGGACCGTTCATGGGACGTGAAAAACCACGTGTTCCAGGTACTCTTTTGGTTGCTGCCGGGTTAGGCCTTGGTGCTACCGTTGGAATGTCCTTTTACCGTGAAGTACTCAATCATTACGAAAATATAGAATTTCTAAATCCCGATGGTACACAAAATCAGATTACCGTGGTTCAGCATGTAACATCGCTTTTAGTTAAAAAAGGGCTCAAATATGCTCCCGAAATACAAGAAGTAGCCGGTATGAAAATCTATCCCGATCCATACTTCTGTCCCTTGAACTACTACACAAAGAAAATGGAAATTACTCCGGAATCAGTGTCAATCCATTGGTACGATGCAAGTTGGATGAGTGGGTACAGGAAGTTCGTGTTTAGAATATGCTCCATGTTTGGTCGCAGGAGGTTTCAGCCGTTGGTGAAACTTAAACGAGCAATTTTTAAGTAAAAAATGCCTTAAGGAAAATTAGGAGCGATAGATACGCTCTATGGTCAACGTAAAAACTTTATAGCGGTGGGTCTTACCGGCAATGCCTATTGCAAACTGTATCAGCCTCTTATGGCATATAAAGATGAGATATAGCTTCGCACGGGAAACAACCGTCGTGGCTTTAAGGACATGGAGGATCTTTATAGAGCCATATTCGATAAGCTTGATTTGGACACGTCAGCTTTCGATAAAAAATTGCTTACACAGTAGGACATTGATGAGGCACTGATGATGTTGGATGAAAAGAAAAAATGTAGAATAGTTGCTCATTTCATGCAGTGATAATTTAGCGGAAGCATCATGAATTTAAAAAGAGTGTTACGAAAACTGGTGTATAAAATCACTGGTAAATCCAGATATGAATCCTCAGAGGCATATGTTAATTATTTGCGCTCGAAAGGAGTAAAAATTGGGGAAGGTACAATTGTGAACAGTCCAAAGAATATCCAGGTTGACATCACACGACCCGAGTTATTGGAGATAGGTAAAAGAGTGTTGCTGCATAGGGGTACGGTGATAATGACTCACGACTTTGCGTCAAGAGTTTTTGTCAACAAGTACAACGACTTTGTTCCATCGCATGGAAAGATTAAAATAGGCGATAATGTGTGGCTTGGCGAACATGTTACAATTCTGAAGGATGTAGAAATTGGCGACAATGTAATAATAGGTTCAGGGGCAGTTGTCACAAAAAGTATACCATCTAACTCTGTTGCTGTGGGAATTCCGGCACGAGTGGTTTGTTCACTTGAAGATTACTATAATAAGCGTAAAGAGAAAATGGTAGATGAGGCAATTGAATATGCGCTTGCCATTTATGCTGCCGGACGAATTCCAACTGTAAGTGACTTTGACGATGACTATCCTACATTTGTTGATGGGTCGAACTATCAGGAATATAACTACCCTTATATGAAGGTCTTCAAAACTGAACAGTTTGAGGAGTGGAAGAAAAATCATAAAGCTCCATTTCATGGTTTCGAAGAATTCATGAAATATGTTGAGCAAAAAAGAGGAAGCAGATGAAATTGTCAGTTATTATTCCATGTTACAAGGTTGAGAAGTATCTCGACCGTTGCATGCAATCAGTAGTGAATCAGTCATATCAAGACTTGGAAATTATACTGGTTGACGATGGTTCGCCTGATTCTACCGGTGCTATGTGTGACGAGTGGGCCAAACGTGACAACCGAATAAAGGTTGTTCATAAACAGAATGGAGGACTTGGATTCGCACGCAATTCCGGCTTGGAAATCGCAACAGGTGACTTTGTGGCATTCATCGACAGTGATGACTATGTTGATGTAGACATGTATTCACGTTTGATGAAACGAGTGGAAAAGGATGGCTCTGACATAGTATTCTGTGGTCATATAAAGCAACTTAGCAATGGAACGAGTGTTGAGGTTTGCGACTTTAAGAATCTTGCTGGTTTTGAAAAGTCTTCACTTTTGACACTTTCACAAGGGTTCTTCCGTCCTACTTCAATCAATCCTTCCATGCTGACAATGTCAGTTTGGCACGCCGTGTATCGCAGGAGTGTAATATCACAGTTGTTTCATTCCGAACGTGAAGTGGGAAGTGAAGATATTCATTTTCAGGTGTGCGCTATGCTGAATTCCAATAGGGTCACATTCATCCCTGATCCACTTTATGTGTATTGCTACAATGGCGAGTCACTGAGCCATGAATTTAAAGTGGAACGTTATGAACGATACAAACTTCTCAACAAAATTCTGAATGAGACTTATGCGGAACATGGAGTCGAGCGTCCGGCCGACTACTGTGTGTTTATAATGGCGTTTGCGCAAATAAGGAGCGTGGAACTGTCGGGACTGCCCCGAAAGGAAAAAGATAAATATTACCGACAGATTGTTGAGGACAAGTTTTGGGATAGCGACAATGTGGATTTTTCTCAACTTGACATCCCGAAGAAACTGTTCTACAAGATACTTAAGGCGCACTCCGTGTGCATGATGAAGATGATGTCGCGACTTTACTGCTTCATTTATTACACTTTAGCGAAAAAGGGAAGAATATGATGCTAAGCATTTGCGTGTATCTTACCATGGCTATATTGCTGTGGATTCTTGCGAAATTCGAAGTTAAGGATTGCGAAGGGAAACAGTTGCGTATCCAACAGCAGTTTTGGACGTGGGAGAACATTGCAACCATACTCCTTTTTGGGGCGTTTTATGGAGTACGCTATAATGTGGGACCTGATAACTTGATGTATATCAAGATATATGAAGCTTTTGCCAACGGACATGTTTTTCGTGAGGATGATCTCGAAGCAGGCTATAAGTTCGCACAACAGTTGTTCAATGGGCTGAACTTGCATTATTCCATATTTATTGGATTTTGGGGGGCGCTTCAGATAGGATTTGTGTACTATGCGATGCGACGTTACAAGTATCTATTACCATTCATGTCTCTGTTCATAATTCTTGGACCACCATTTCTGACATGGGCAAACATCATGCGTCAGGCAGTGGTGGAGTGCGCATTCATTCTATTCGTGGAATTCATTGTAGAACGGAAGATGTGGAAATATCTGATAGGCGTGCTGCTCTGTACATTGATTCATAAGTCGGCCTTTCTGTTGATACCATTTTATTTCCTTTTGCAACGTCCGGTATTCCCCCGAAAATGGTGGGTATCGGTGATAATAGTAGCAGTATGTACTGCTATTGGTTCAACCCCGACGTTTGTTGAAAAACTCGGCTTTATTGATGACGTCCTGAAATTCCTTGACTATAATCAATACCAGTTCGATGAAGTACTGAAAGACTCCGATAACTTTCGAGCGTGGGGCCCTGCACGAGCAGGCGTGTGGGCGCTGTCAATACTCTGCTGTGGCTTATACCCTTATCTGAGAAGTACATTCCGGTTTAACAAGCAGTTCGACATTTACTTTTGTTGCTTCTTCTTCGGGACATGTTTGTATGAATTGTTTGCCAACACCCAGCAGATATTTATCCGCCCGTTGGCGTACTTTAGGGATTGTATGGTAGTAGTGGTTCCGATATGCCTTTACTACATAACAAAAACTAACATCAAGCCATTGTTCCTGTTGTTGTTTCTGCTTGCCTGCTTTAACTCAATTTGGTGGACTGTAAAGGCATATTTGAGTGGTGCCGGAGAAAAGGCATTCGAGGTATATAAATTCTTTTTCTTGCAGTAATGAAAATCGGTTTTAAGAGTTTCAAGAAGTTGAGACAGTACTTTTGGTTGCGTGTCTCAAACTTGCCCATGCCGGGACATTGGCGATATCGCCTTGTGAAATGGGGGGGTAAAGTTCAGTGAATCAGCGCTTTGTGGTGGATTTGTGTTTATTGGAGATTCCGTGGTTTGGGACACCGTTCATCCTGATGCGATTGAGATAGGGAATCATGTGCATATTACCACCGGATGCGTATTGCTGACACATTACATGACGACCGACCATCGCGGTTGGATCTCTTGGCACCGAGGTGGAATAAAGATTGAAGATTATGTGTTTTTGGGGGCGAGAACAATTATCACGAAGCCGGTGACCATAGGTCATCATTCCATTATTGCCGCCGGATCTGTTGTCACGAAAGATATTCCACCGTGTGAAGTGTGGGGTGGAGTGCCAGCCAGATTAATCAAAAAACTAAATATAACACAGGAGTAACTGACCGTCTGTCGAGTGTTGGTTCTTCTGAAAAACCAATACTCATATGAAATTCGGATTCAAAAATTTTAGACAAGTTATCGGCTATATTTGGCTAAGGTTATCAAATTTACCTATGCCGAGAACCAAACGGCACAGTTTTATTAAACATAGTGGAGTTAAGTTTTTGCCACCGTCAAATCCGCTTGAACGTAATGTTTATTTCATAGGGACTAATGTGACATGGGATTCTGTTCATCCTGAATTGATTGAGGTTGGAAATAATGCCCATATTACTAACGGATGTGTGATTCTGACACATTATTTCACACTTGATGAACGTGGCTGGGTTAACTGGCATCACGGAAAGGTTAAAATAGGGGAACATGTTTTTCTGGGCACAAATGTAATCATAACAAAACCCGTCACTATCGGTCACCACTCGGTTGTGGGTGCCGGCTCGGTGGTTACAAAGGATATTCCGCCATGTGAAATATGGGGCGGTATTCCTGCAAAATTCATTAAAAAGTTTGAGATAACACAATGATAAGAATTTTACATTCCGTGAGTTACATGAGCCGTGGCGGCATTGAAACCATGCTCATGAACTATTATCGTAATATTGACCGCAGCAAGGTTCAGTTTGACTTCCTTTGTAACGCTCCGTTTGAGGGTGCGTATGATGAGGAAATACGTCAGATGGGGGGCCGAATTTTTCGCTCGCCGGGTTATAGCCCTTTGAAGCGGTTCGCTTATAAACGGTTCATGAGGCAACTCTTTGCAGAACACCCTGAATATAAAATTGTTGAGGCTCATAATGGTCCGTTGGGACGTTATACGATAAAAGCGGCTAAGGATTCCGGGATACCTGTAAGAATTTATCATGCGCATGGAGCTGACTTGCCGTTTAATTTGAAATGGCCTATAAAATATTATTGTATGAAGATGCTCAAATATTCCATGAATGAGCATTTTGTGTGCAGTGAAAAGGCGGGCCGATTCTATATGGGAGATAAGGTGATGGATTCTGGTGATTATCATTTCATACCTAATGCCGTTGAACTTCCGAAATTTATTTATAACACTGAAACCCGAAGGGTTCTCAGAGAGAAGTTTCATTTTGGCGATAAGTTGGTTTTAGGGCATATTGGCCGACTGAGTTTTCAAAAAAATCACCGTTTTCTGCTCAGTGTTTTCGCAAGGCTGCATGAAATGAATTCCAAAACTCATCTGGTTCTCGTTGGTGACGGTGAGCTGCGTGATGAAATCGAAACTCAGATAAAACAGCTTGGACTTGAGGATGCGGTGACTTTAACCGGAGTGGTTTCCAACCCCAATGACTGGTACCAGGCTTTTGACCTTTTTGTGATGCCTTCACGATGGGAGGGATTGCCGGTGACCGGAGTTGAGGCACAATGCGCTGACCTGCCATGTGTTTTCTCCTCGGCTGTCACACATGAAGTGGAACTCTCCGACAAAGTGACTTTCCTCGATCTTTCGATGACGCACGAACATTGGGCTTCAAAAATTAATGAGATATTGCTGAATCTCGCTCCCCGTAAGGATCAGACGGAACTTATGACCCGCTGTCACTACAACATTGTTGAGGAGGCGAAGAATCTGCAGACCCTTTATCTCGCACTTGCGGAAAAGGTGTAATCGAGGCTGATGGCCTTATAAGCAAAATTGAACTTTGACATTATGAAAATCGGTATATTGACGCATCACTACGTGGTGAATTATGGAGCGTTTCTTCAGGCTTACGCTCTTCAGGAGGCGATAAAGAGGTTGCACCCTGAAGCCACGGTGGAAATAATCAATTATGTCCCCGCGAAGCATTTCTGTATAAATACTTTAGGGTGGTTTCTTTGGTATAAGAACCGTAAGAATTGGCGTAACTGGGGTAATATTTTCCGACTGCCTTTCACGCTGAAATCACAGCGTGACCGTCACATGAATCTGTCGCCGCTGTGTTTGACAACGAAGGCTATAGCAAGCCTTAACTATGATGTGATTGTGATTGGCAGCGATGAGGTGTGGAACTATGCCGACCCAAAGAGTGTCAACCCCGTAAAGTTTGGTTATGGCCTTAAGAAAAGCCGGTTAGTGGCTTATGCGCCCAGTGCCGGCAATTCGGATATTGATAACATACCCCTTTTGGTGGCTGAGGGTTTGAAAGGTTTCCACTCACTGTCTGGACGTGATAAACGCACAGTTGCTCTTGCTGAGAAGGCTACAGGCCGGCATGCGACGGAGGCGCTTGACCCAACATTCCTTTATCCGCTGCCCACTGATCCTAACCCATACGTCAAATCATCTGAAAGGGATTATATACTGTTTTATTATTGCGAGCATTTGCCGGCCGTCATCAAACGACAGATATTTGAGTATGCGAAAGCGCATAATCTTGATGTTGTGGGAGCCGGTGACAGCGACAAGGATTATGACCGGTGCACGGTGAATATGACACCTTTTCAATGGATTGATTTGTTCCGACGTGCAAAGTTCGTGTTTACCGGAACGTTTCATGGGGCGGTTTTCTCCATTCTGAATCACCGTCAGTTTAAGGTGTATCTCACGAATAAGGGCAGGATTGCTAAAGTGGGAGCTTTGCTCGATAACCTTGGAATCACTGACCGGATGATGGGTGACAGTTATGTTTTTGACCTTGAACGCCAGGATTCAGAGATTGATTATGGCGAAGTGCAGAAAATCATCGACTCAAAGCGAGAAGATAGTCTTAATTATTTAAATCAGGCTTTACGATGATTCTATATCCCGATCAATCAGCTTGTTGCAACTGCAATGCATGTACGCAGATCTGTCCTAAGGATGCGATATTTTTAAAAGAGGATAGTGATGGCTTTGTTTTTCCGCATATCGATCAGGATAAATGTATAGATTGCGGATTGTGTCAGAAAGTTTGCGCCTATCAGCATATCGAGGAAACAAATAATGTGAAAGCAGTATATGCTGCCAAATCAAACGATACGGCACAGATGCTGCACTCTGCTTCCGGTGGGATTTTCGCAGCTGTGGCCTCAATCTTTATAAAGCAGGGGGCAATAGTGTATGGAGCCGCCATAAGCCGCAGGGATGGCGAGTTTGTCATATCGCACCGTGGAGTGACTTCGATGGATGAATTGGTGGCTTTGCAGGGGTCAAAGTATGTCCAGAGTGCCATAGGTGATTGCTTTAAGGAAATAAGGGCGCATCTTATCGGTGGTCGGACGGTGTTGTTCAGTGGCACCCCCTGCCAGTGTGCCGGTCTCAAAGGATTTTTGCGTAAGAACTATCCCAATCTTTATATTATCGATGTCATTTGTCATGGAGTCCCTAACCAACGCATGTTTAATGACTACGTAAATTATCAATTTGGTGATTTGCCGGGGATAACGTCGTTCGCTTTCCGTGATAAGTCAAGGGGATGGGAGCTGTCGGCGAAAATCACTTATGACGGTGGTAGAAAACACCGGTTCATACCCGCCGGAACAAGTTCGTTTTATTCACTGTTTCTGTCAGCACAGAACTACCGTATAAATTGTCATTCATGTAAGTATGCCTCAGACCATCGACCGGGAGATATAACTATTGGTGATTACTGGGGAATACAGAAACAGCATCCCGAACTATTAAAAAATGGCACATTTTCAGCTAAAAATGGCATTTCATGTATAATCGTAAACTCCGAGCGGGGAGCGAAGATGCTTGCTGAATTAGGAGATTCACTGACTGTGGTTGCGTCGACGTATGACAAGGTGGCCGCTAAAAACGCTCAGCTTGTCCAACCTATGAAGGAAGGAAAGTATCGTAAAGATGTGATGCGGATATATGAAAAAGATGGCTTTGAAGGATTGACGAAGTTCTATAAACAGAAGTATAGAAAAACAATCATCATTCATTCCATTTTGACTCGTTTGCCATTCTGGCTAAAGAATTTCTTGCGTTCACTACCTCATTAATCAGACAATCTTTTCCGCATGAAAATTGTTTTTATCGGCGGTCGGGACATTCACATGCTCGGCGGCATTGAGTCCTATATGCTTAATTTGGCGACGCAGCTGGTGCATATGGGGCATGAACCTATTGTGTTTTGTGAAAGTGACCATGATGGCGAGGAACAGGTCAACGGGTTCCGGGTGATCCATCAGAAGGGGTTCAGGAGTAATTTGATTTGTAAGCCGTGGCTGGGATTGAAGGCTACGATTGGGACTATCCGTCATATCGGCGGGGTCGACATGATCCATTATAATGCGTGGCCTCCGTCGCTGTGGAGCCCTCTGGCGAGGTTGTTTGGCGTCAGGTCGCTGATGCAGGGACATGGGCTGGAATGGCAACGGAGCAAGTATTCGCCAATGCAGCAGCGGGTGATGAGGTTTATGGAGTGGTTCACGGCCCATCTGAACCGTAATCTGATCATGTGTTCGAATGACCAGTGCGTGTATTTCCGGGAGCATTATGGGCGCGAGGCTGTGACTATACCTACGGCTATCTATCTGCCTGATGCTGAGGCGGGCGAGGGTTCTGATGTGCTGGAGCGGTTCGGGATCCGTCGGGGTAAGTATTTTTTGTTTCTGGCCCGACTGGTGCAGGATAAGAACCCTGACTATCTGATAAAGGCTTTTCAGAGGGTCAAGGGTGACGGTTATCAGCTGGTCATCGCCGGCAACAACGTGTCGGATCCGGCCTATGTGCGGAGACTGCATGAGTTGGCCGATGGCAATGATGACATCATTTTCACTGACGCCGTTTATGGCCGTGACAAGGAGGCGCTGTTGAAACATGCGTTCATGTTCTGCATTCCGTCGACCATCGAGGGGCTGTCAATCTCCCTGCTTGAGGCGATGAGCTACCGTCTGCCTGTTTTGGCCTCGGATATTGCCGCCAACCGTGAGGTGCTGGAGCGGGATAAGGCCGTGTGGGTGCGACCGGAGAGTGTCGACGATCTGGTGGAGGCTTTCCGGGCTACGATGAAAGCGCCTGTCGGTGAGGCGGTGACGGATTATAACTATCGTAAGGTGGCTGAGAACTACACTTGGCAACGGGTGGCCGAACGCTACGTGGCCCATCTGCGCAAGCTGACGGGAAAGTGACGGGCGGCCGCACTACCGAAGTTTTTCATAGGTGAGAATCAGGTTTGATTCCACCTTTTCTGTTTTCTGGGGGGGGCCAGGTAGGGCGGGAGCGGGTTTGGTGCCTTGTCTGCCGAGTGTGACGGGCGACAGTTCAACGCGGATGCTGTCGTAGAGACCTTCACGGATCATGGCCGTCAGGAATGTCGGGCCGGCTTCCACGAGGACTGAATTGTAGCCCATGTCGAGAAGATGGCGTAGCACCGCCTGCGGGGTCAAGGGGTTGATGTTGACGGTTTCGGCACCGTGTATAGCCATGTTGAACTCGCTGAAAACCAGTGGGGGTTGCTGTGCGTTGGCGAATACGCGGGCGTTGGTGTCTACGGTCATTTTCCGGTCGATTATGGCTATGCGTGGTGGCAGCTTGCGTTGACCGGGGATGATTGAAGCCACCTTCGGTTCCTGGGCGGAACTCCAAAAACGGCAGTTTAACAGCGGGTTGTCGGCGTTGATGTTGGCTGATGTTGTCAGGATTACGTCGTGGTCGGAACGCAGTTTGTGGACGAGGGTCGAAGTGAGCGGTGTGGAGAACCGCACCGGCTGTCCGTCAGGTCCGGCCATGAATCCGTCGGCGCTTTGAGCCCATTTCAGTGTCACCAACGGGCGATGCAGGGTGTAGGGGGCGTTGAACGCGGCATTGAGTCGGTCGCAGAGTTGGGTGAGGTGGTTGTTCATTACGGTCACATCGATTCCGGCTTCGCGGAGCATCCGAATCCCTTTGCCGTTGACTTTGGGCGACGGGTCGGGCGAGGCCACCACCACCCGTGGAATGCCTGTTTTAGTTATCAGTTCGGCGCATGGCGGGGTTTTGCCATAGTGCGAGCATGGTTCGAGGGTTACGTAGATGGTTGCCTCGGTGAGCAGGCGGCGGTCGTCGGGGGCCACTGACCGAATGGCGTTGACTTCGGCGTGGGGTTGACCGATGCGCCGGTGTGAGCCTTCGCCAATGATGCGCCCCCGGGCTACGATCACGGCACCCACGCAGGGGTTGGGCGAGGTGTTGTCGAGTCCGAGCCGTGCCAGTTGGTAGGCGCGGAGCATGTAGTCGTTGTCGGTTGGTGTTGTCATGCCGCTCCTATTGATTTCACTTCTATTGGTTCGGCGTCGGGGTCGACTCCTTGTGCGTTGATTCTGCGGGAGTACCATTTTCCGTCGATGCATATGGCCAGGGTGTCACCCTCGAGAGCGAAGTCGGAGTGCAGACCCTGTGCGGGGTAGGGAAGGATGGCTCTGACGCGTCCGTTCTGGTCGAGCACCTGGACGCCCATGTTGGTTGCGGCATAGAGGTTGCCGTCGGTGTCGAAAGTGAGCCCGGTCACTTCGGGGTCGCAGAATGAGGTGTCGTGCAACAGATAGGCCTTGCGTCGGTTTGTTTTGTTCCCTTGGTTGTCAATGTAGAAAGCGTAGAGCCATGATGAGCCCGGTTCGCTTTCAACCATGAAGTCGCCGTTGGGATAGGGGAGGGTGAGCGGAGCGGGCGTGAGTGGCTGCGATGGTTGCCATTGGGTTGCTCCGTCGAGCAGGTGGGACAGCATGTCGTTTTGCGTCGCGCCCGGTTTGACTCCGTCGCGGTAGTCTTTCCACAGATAAGCCATGGCCTCGGGAAAGAGGATTGCTCCGTAGTGGATGCTGTGGATGCCGTCGTCCCATTTAGTCATGAGGTCATAGCCGGCGAATCGCAGTGACGATGCGAGCAGCTGGTTTTGCTCATACCAATGGCCGAAGAGCGGGTTCCAGGCGTCGCGGCTGCCGTCGTGGATAACGAGCCGCAGCGGCTTGGGTTCGGTTTTGCGCACGAGGGCCGGAATCAGGTCGCCACCCCGCATGGCCACGAAAGTGCCGCAGGTTGTGTAGACCCTGTGGAAAAGGTCGGGCCGGTTCCATGCCACCATGAATGCCGCAATGCCGCCTGAGCTTGCTCCGGCGATGGCGTGCAGGTCGGGGTCCGACGAAATGTTCAGAGGTTTCCCGTCGGGTGTGCGCATGGCTTTGACAGCCGGCAGCAGTTCGTTTTCAATGAATGAGGCCATGCGGTTGTCAATGGCGTCGAATTCGTTGCTGCGGTTGTGTTGAGTGATTTTGTCGCCCTGCTTTACTAATCCCGGTTGCAGGTAAATCCCTATTGTCTGCGGCATGGTGCCACGGGCGGTGAGCGAGTCGATGACGGCCGGATCGTTGTAGAGAATGCCGTCGAAGCCTAAGTAAAGGGCCGATTCAACCGTCTCGTCGTAGCCGGCCGGAATCGACACTTGGAATGTGTGGCTGCATCCGGGGTATATCTCGGAATTGTCGAGCGACCCGTTGATAAGTTCAAATGGGTAGGCCATGAGCGACGTTGCAGTCATCGCAATCATGGCTATCAGTTTTTTCATGTCAAGGTGTGTTAAATGGTTCAGATGTCGCTTTCCACGGGGAGCAGATAGGGGCATGCTTCCGGACTGAACTTTCCGGCCTGCAGGTGATTGTAGATTCTGAGGCATGCCCATGCGTCGAGCGCGGCGTAGGCTTGCTGGGCTTCGGTCAGGTGGTCGGCTTCCCAGTTAGTCAGACGCTGCGATTTTGATATTCGTCCGTTGAACAGCACGGCGTAGATTTTTTGCAGGGAATTGTCGGCGATGTCAAATTTTTTGACATAGTCCTGCAACTCGAGAAATCCGGCGGGCTCGAAGGGTGCGATGCGGTGGAGACATCTGAAATCATCGTTGACAGACAGTCCTATCTTTATTATGTTTTTGTTTTCGAGGAAATCAATCAACGCATGAGGCATTCCTATATGGTTGAGCCTCAGAAGGAAACACTCGTCGGCTGTTGACAGTTGCATTAGCGACGGTTTGTGAAGGCACCCTTTTTTGAACGACGGACGAGTTTCGGTGTCGAAGCCTACCAGTTTTTGTTTCGACAGCCATGACAGGGCCGATCGGGCGTCAGCGGCATTGTCCACGACAATAGTCCGTCCCGGAAAAGAGACGGTGGGCAGTGTCGATATTAGTTCTTTAGATATACCAAACATGTTACAAAGTTAACCAAATTAGTTGGAGTTGGCAAAATTATCGGTAACTTTGTGGCAAAATTAGAATTGATGGCTAAGCAGGAATATGTAATCAAAAACCGTGAATGGCTTGAGGCCAAACGCAAGGAACCGGGGGTGAAACCTCTGGATAAAGGGCTGTGTTATAAAGTGATACGGCAGGGTAACATGAAGTCGGCCACCCCTAACCGGGGCAGTGTGGTCACTGTGCACTACACCGGACGTCTCATCACGGGCAAGAGTTTCGATTCGAGCCGCGGAGGTGTCGCTCCGGCATTCCGACTGCGCGAACTGATCACCGGTTGGGTGATAGCGCTTCAGCAGATGCACATCGGCGACAAGTGGGAAATCTACATTCCGGCGGAAATGGGCTATGGCAAATTAAACCAGCCGGGGATTCCCGGAGGGTCCACATTGGTTTTTGAAATCGAGTTGCTGGCCATCAACTGACGGCTGTCAGCGTGATGTTCTTACCATTAGATTGAAGAAATCTTCATCAGGTCGGTTTCGAAAGTGTCACGGTTTATCGCACGGTTTTTCAGTCGGTTACGATAGACATAGATTGTGTTGACGGAATAGTTGAGCATGTGGGCCACGCGGTTGGCATCCTCCATTCCGAGCCTCATCAGTGCGAGTATGCGCAGATCGGTGTTCAGAAGTTCGTCGTCGCGCAACACAATTTGCTTGTCGGGCATGAGCAGTCGGTTGACATCGTCGATGAATGTGGGGTAGATGTGGAGGAAGGCATTGTCGAACACCTCGTAGAATTCCTTGCTCTGCTCCTCCATGAACCGGCTCGATTTGGTGATTTTATACAAGTCTTCAACCTGTCCGGCGCTGATTTTGCGTGTCACGAGCTGGTTGAATGAACTGAGTTTGTCCATGTAGCTTGAGCAGAGGTTGAGGAAGTGGCTGATGTAGACCTCCTTGGTTTGATTGGCCCCTTCGAGACGGTTCTGAAGCATGGTTTTACGGTTGAACTGACGTTTCAGAAGTATCAGCGACAGGGCCAGACACAGCAGTGAAAGACATGCTGCGATGAACAGATAGAGCAGAAGACGATATGATCGCTGGTTCTGTTTATAGTGGGTGCTTTCAATCAGGGGCAACGTTTCTGAAATTTCAAGCACACGCAGCGGCGCATGGCATGCCACGGCGTTTTCGAGTGCCACCGACAGATAGGTGTAGGCATGTTCAAGGTCATCGTGGTCAAACAGATAAACCCCTAATTCCTGTAGAGATGTGACTTCGAGTGTCGCCGACCGAATGTCGGTGATGGCTGATTGTGTCAGGTAGTAGATACGTTCGTTTTCACGCCCTTCGGTTTTGGCTATGTCGGCAAGGTTATGACACACGCGGGCGTAGAGGTTGCATTCGGGTGATATTTCCTTGAGCAGTTTCAGCGAAACGGCCTTCGACTCTTTGTATTTGCCTGTTTGATAGAGATATTCGGCGTAGCAATATTTATATTGGCTCGAAGTGTCGGGCAGATGGTCAATGAGTAGTTTCTTTGTTTCCAGCTCCTTTTGTTCCCACACTTTGGCTTGTGACGGGTCGGAGCGGTAGAAGGCGGAAATGTAGTTGTACATCTGACGGCCGTTGTCGAGGTAGAGGATTTTCATTTCCGGGGAGAAGGCGGTTGTGTCGATAGCCTCGAAGGCTTGTACGGTTTCGGTTATGAAACCGGTCAGGGGCAGATAGGCCAGGTGTTTGATGCGCATGCACATTTCGATGGAGTCACATCCGAACTCGCGTGCCGCTTTGATTCCGGTTTCGTAGTAGGTCAGCGTTGAGTCGTTGTTGAACGCCGTGTAGTTTTCCGAAATTTTGTCAATGGCCTCGAACCATTCGGTTGTTCCCCGCTGACGGGTGTGGAGCTCTGTTTTCAGTGAGTCGATGTAGCTTTTACGGTTCTCGATGTATGTTTCGCGTTTGGGCAGATAGTAGTCGAGTTCGCTCAGCGAGTTGCTCATTGACGGAACCAGCGATGCGGCCATGATGGCCAGGGGGGTCAACAATGCGATTGTGAGAATGATAATGTTGGTTGTAGTTCTCATGTGGGATATTCCTGGCATCCTGAAGGATTTAAGGTGATTAGTCGGAGTTTTGTCCCCGGTTCGATATGCTTGCTCGACCGGGATAATTCAATTAATTCGTCGATGGTAGCCGCTACGGGCATTGGGTCGTTGGCCGGAATCAGTGCCAACGGTTGGTTCTCAAATGAAGTGTTGGCGGTTTCGTGGGTGAAGGGCTCAATCAGCCACTGTCCGTTGCCAAGGTCAGTGAGCAGAGTCAGCGGACGCACCTTTCCGTCATAGACGAGAGTCCGCGCGAGCAAACGCCGATGATTCATTGACGGGTGTGTTTTTTGATCCATATTTGAATGAGCGTTGACGATAGCGTTGGCGGTAAAGGTCGGGTTGGAGACGCTTGCGCACCAGGCTGACGGAGTCGAGATATATGTTGTCGTTAGCCGGCAGCTCAAAGTTGGTGTAGCCATAAACGTTGACAGGGTTCCGGAGCGAGTCGGCCACGATTGTCAGTCGCTGCCATCCGTCGTGGTTGAATTCATTGGTGATGATTTCAGTTGTGCCGTCGTCGTAGTCGAGGAACATGGCCATCTTTGCCTTTGACCGCTGGTTGAGGGTTTTGAACTGCCAGGTGTAGGAGTCGCCGGCTTGCCAGTTTTCATCGGAGGGGAGAGTGAATTTGAGCAATGACGACGGTGAGCGGCGGTTGAGCACATAGAATGGTGATTCGGTCCACGCGTTAACTGAGTCGCCGGCAAACGAAGTCGAGGTTGAGTAAGCGTCGATGAGGTTCATCTCCGTTTCGAGTTTCTCGATTACCTCGCCATACATTTCGGTGAGTTCCTCGGTGTTTTTTCCATACCACATCAGCGACGAGTCGAATTGCTCGGCTGTGACACCATGTTCGCGGAGCACAGACTGGCGCATGACCATTTTGGTTGAGTCGGTCATGAATTCGTTGTAGTGCGATTCTACATAGGCCTCACCCTTGTGGATGTCGACCATCAGTGACACCATTTCGTTATGTGACAAAACTTTATCGGGGCGGGATGAGCACCCCCACATTAACAGGGCGATTACGGCCGTGATGAATAATCGGGTTTTCATGCTGCGGTGTGTGATGCGGGGTTAAACGGCGGTGTCGTCATCGGCGGTTTTCTCGTCCTTTCCGCTCTCCCACAACACAGAAATCTGGTTGCTGTAAAAGAGAATCAGCGCTATGATGCCTACCGAAATGGCTGCGTCGGCGATGTTGAACACCGGTTGGAAAAACAGGAATCGTTCACCTCCCACGAACGGCATCCAGTCGGGCCAGAAGAATGAGAACAGCGGGAAATAGAGCATGTCTACGACCTTGCCATGGAACAGCGATGCGTAGCCGCCGTCGGCCGGAAACAGCTGGGCCACTTCCGGGGGGAGCGGGTTGTTGAATATCAGGCCGTAGAACAGGCAGTCGATTATGTTGCCGGCCGCACCGGCGACGATCAGCGCCAGACAAACCATGTAGCCCCACTTCAATTTCGGGTTCTTGCGTATGCGGAGCATGTAGTAGATGATGAATCCCACCACCACTATCCTCAGCAGTGTCAAAAACAGTTTGCTTCCGAATTCCATGCCGAAAGCCATGCCGTTGTTTTCCACGAACAGCAGTTTGAACCATGAGGTGACATCCACGGATTCACCCAGAAAGAAGTGAGTTTTTACGTAGAACTTCACCACCTGGTCAACGATGATGATGAAGAATATGATTATGGCGGCAAGTGCGCCTTTGGATATTTTCATTGATAGTGAGACTTGATTGAGTTGTGGCGGTGTGGTGATGAGAGTTTTATTGATGCCGGACGGTGGCGACGGGGCGTAGCGCTATTCATTGCCGGGCACTGTCGCTACGGCGGCATCGGTTATGGTTGATGTCGCCCCGTTGTGGGTCCGGGATTGTTATTTCGGTGCGCTGCAAGGGCGCAGTGCCGATCAGTGTTTTTTCTCGGCGATCTTCTGGTCGATGCTGAGAGTTGCGTGAGGAACAGCGCGCAGACGTTCCTTTGGGATCAGTTTTCCGGTGGAACGGTCGATGCCGTAGGTTTTGTTTTCGATACGCATCAGAGCCGCCTTCAGGTGCTGGATGAATTTCGCCTGGCGTTCGGCCATGCGTGTCGCCGCCTCTTTACCGAGTGTTGACGCACCTTCTTCAAGAGCCTTGAAGGTGCCTTCCTGGTCGTAGTTGGCTATCTCGGACATCAGGGCTTCATATTCATTTTGAGCCTTTGCGAGTTTGCCGAGGATTATTTCCTTGAACTCCTGGAGTTCCTCGTCGGAATATCTGTCATGTTGTTCCATAACTGTGTTGAATCAAAAATGAAATTCCGGTGGCGCTGTCAGGTGCTTTCCGCGGCCTTTCGGCGCCACCGGATTGTGATGTGGTGTTGACAGGCTGCAATCGCAGCCTTTTGATCGGGATTATTTGAGTGTGACCTTCACATTAATATTAACATCGTTGATGTTGAGTTGTTCATCGGCCAAAGGATCAGCCACGTCACCAATGGTGATGGAGTCGGCCAGAACCTGTCCGGCGATGTAGTCGGCGAAAGCTTCGACGGCTTTGTCGGTTAGGTCAGATGGCTGGATGATGAGGTTGATACGGTCGGTGATTTCGTAGTCGCGTCCTTTACGGATGTTCTGGATGCGGTTGATCAGGTCGCGCGCAACCCCTTCCTGGCGCAGTTCGTCGGTGATGTTTATGTCGAGGGCCACGGTGATGTTCCCTTCATTGGCCACGAGCCATCCGGGGATATCCTCAGAGATTATTTCAACGTCGGGTGCTTCAATGATAGCTTCGGCACCTTCAACCATGATTGCTATTTTGCCTTCGCGCTCAAGGGTGTTGATTTGGCTCTGGTCCATGGCTTGAATTGCGGCGGCCACCTGCTTCATCTGCTTGCCGAATTTCGGACCGAGTTTCTTGAAGTCGGGTTTGACACGTTTGACGAGTGCGATTTCATCGCTTCCCACAACTTTTATTTCCTTGACGTTGACTTCGGTCATGATGAGGTCCTTCATTGCTTCGATGTCCTGCTTCTGGGTTTCATCCATGGCGGGTATCATAAGCAGGCTCAGGGGCTGGCGAACGATTGCTTTCGCTTTGCGGCGCAGTGCGAGCACCATTGAGGTGACGGTCTGTGCCATTTTCATACGTTTCTCCAGCTCGGGGTTGCTTTGTCCGGCTACGGGGAATTGTGCCAGATGCACTGATGATGTCTCGCCTCGGCTTACTGAGGTGAGGTCGGTGTAGAGTCGGTCGGCATAGAACGGAGCTATGGGGGCCATCAGCAGAGCCACTGTCTCGAGACAGGTGTAGAGGGTTTGGTAAGCGGCGAGTTTGTCGGTGTTCATTTCGCCACCCCAGAAACGTTTGCGGTTGAGGCGCACATACCAGTTCGAGAGGTTGTCGTTGACAAAGTCGTTGATTGCGCGGGCTGCGCGTGTGGGTTCGTAGTCGTCGAGCGAAGATTCCACTTCGCGGATAAGGGTGTTGAGCAGCGATAGGATCCAACGGTCGATTTCCGGACGTTCGGCCACCGGCACCTGAGGCTCGCTTCCGGTGAATCCGTCAACGTTGGCGTAGAGGGCGAAGAACGAGTAGGTGTTGTAGAGGGTGGAGAACATTTTGCGAGAGAATTCCACCACACCTTCCGGGTCGAACTTGAGGTTATCCCAGGGTGATGAGTTGGCGATCATGTACCAGCGCAGCGGGTCGGAGCCATATTTTTCGATTGCGTCGAACGGATTGACGGCGTTGCCGAGGCGTTTTGACATCTTGTTGCCGTTCTTGTCGAGAACCAGTCCGTTTGAAATCACGGTTTTGTAGGCTACTTTGTCGAACACCATGCCGGCGATTGCATGGAGGGTGAAGAACCATCCGCGGGTTTGGTCGACACCTTCGGCGATGAAGTCGGCGGGATAGAGTTCGCCTGAGTCGAGACCTTCTTTGTTTTCAAACGGATAGTGTATCTGGGCATAGGGCATGGATCCGCTGTCGAACCACACGTCGATCAGGTCGAGCTCGCGTTTCATCGGTTTGCCTGAGGGGCTAACCAGGATGATGTCGTCGACATAGGGACGGTGGAGGTCGATTTTCTCGTAGTTTTCTTTTGAGTAGTCACCTGGCACGAACCCGCGGTCTTTGTAGGGATTTGATTTCATCACGCCGGCAGCCACGGCTTCGTCGATTTTGTTGAAGAGGGTGGCCACGGAGTCGACGCAAAATTCCTCAGCGCCATCTTCGGTTCGCCAGATGGGGAGGGGAGTACCCCAGTAGCGGCTGCGTGACAGGTTCCAGTCCTGCAGGTTTTCGAGCCATTTTCCGAAACGGCCGGTTCCGGTTGATTCCGGTTTCCATTTGATGGTGTCGTTGAGTTCCATGAGGCGTTCGCGGACGGCTGTGGTTTTGATAAACCAGCTGTCGAGCGGGTAGTAGAGAACCGGTTTGTCGGTGCGCCAGCAGTGGGGATAGCTGTGGACATGTTTTTCGATTTTGAACACACGGTCCATCCCTTTCAGTTCCATGCAAATCTCCACGTCGAGGGTTTCGTCGGTGTCGGATTTGTCAGGGTCGAAAGTGTTTTTGACATATTTGCCTTCCCATTTTGCATAGAGGTCGGTGTTGACCATTGTCTTGACGAATTCGGGGTCGAGTTCATCGATCATGTAGAAGCGGCCTTTCATGTCGACCATGGGTCGGATGTTGCCGTCTTTGTCAGTGAGATGCAACGGAGGAATGCCGTTCTGTTTTGACACACGGAGGTCGTCGGCTCCGAAAGTTCCGGCAATGTGCACTATGCCTGTACCGTCGTCGGTGGTGACATAATCACCGATTATCACACGGAAAGCACCTTCACCGGGATTTACCCACGGGAACAGTTGCTCGTAGGTGAGACCTTCGAGGTCGGCTCCGGTTTTCTGCGCCACAACCTGGAAAGGCACGAGTTTGTCGCCTTTGTTGTAGTCGTCGAGCGACAGGTCCTTGGCCTTGGGGTTGAACACGGAGTTCATCAGGGCTTCGGCGACAACCACGGTGATGGGGTTGCCGGAGTAGGGGTTATATGTGCGTACAATATTATATTTAATGTCACGGCCCACAGCCAGAGCGGTGTTTGAGGGGAGTGTCCAGGGGGTGGTTGTCCATGCGAGGAAGAACGGTGTTCCCCATCCGGTCATTTCAGGCAGAGGGTTGAGTGCGAGGAATTCGGCGATGCAGGTGGTGTCCTTGACGTCGCGGTAGCAGCCGGGCTGGTTGAGCTCATGTGAGCTGAGGCCTGTTCCGGCAGCGGGGGAGTAGGGCTGGATGGTGTAGCCTTTGTAGAGGTAGCCTTTGTCGTAGATCTGTTTCAGAAGCCACCACACGGATTCGATGTAGCGGTTGTCGTAGGTGATGTAGGGGTTCTCCATGTCAACCCAGTAGCCCATGCTGTTTGTGAGGGTTTCCCATTCGCGGGTGTATTTCATCACTTCGCGTCGGCAAGCGGCGTTGTAGTCGTCGACGGAGATTTTTTTGCCAATATCTTCTTTGGTTATTCCGAGTGATTTCTCCACACCTAATTCCACGGGCAGACCATGGGTGTCCCATCCGGCTTTACGCTTTACGTGGAACCCTTTCATGGTTTTGTATCTGCAGAAAATATCCTTGATTGTGCGTGCCATCACGTGGTGGATGCCAGGCATGCCATTGGCGGACGGTGGACCTTCGAAGAATACGAATGAAGGATTGCCTTCACGAATTTTCATGCTCTGCTCAAACAGGTTTTCTGCGTTCCAGCCTGCTAAAACCTCTTTGTTTATCTGTGAGAGGTTGAAGGAGTTGTATTCGTTGAATTTTTTCATCGGTTCTGTCAGTTGCTTGGGTCGTTATCTGATTTTGTTTTGTTTCTTTGGCTTTATTTCTTCACGCCACCTTTTGTTCCGCCACCCATGGCGAAGATGTTCTGGTCGTAGGACACGGTTTTTGACCGTTGTTCACGCTTGCGCTTGATGGCGAGGGCCACCAGACGCTCCATGAGCTGGTCGAACCGCATTCCGGTGGCCTCCCACAGATAGAATGAGAGTGATCCGGGGATGGTGTTGATTTCGTTGACATAGATCTGGCGGGTTGCGCGGTCAACGATCACGTCGACACGGCTCACACCATGGCACGAAAGCACACGGAATGTTTCGCCGGCCAGATGTTTGATGCGCGCGGTTTCGTCGTCGGGCAGTTCGGCAGGAATTCTTTTCTGTGACGCCTGCATTCCCTTGGCACCTTTTGAACCACCCATGTATTTGTCTTCGTAGGTGAGGAAGTCGCCTGTTTTGATGGGTTCTTCCAGCACTGAGGTCTTGAAGTCGTCGCAGTCGCCTAAAACCGAGCAGTTGATTTCCTGAAGTTGCTCAACCATGTCCTCGACAATGATGCGTGAGGAATATTTCTGGGCTGTGTCGACGCTCTCGATCAGTTGCTCGCGGTCGGCCGCGCGGCTGATGCCGACGCTTGAGCCGAGGTTGGCGGGTTTGACAATCACGGGGTATCCGATGGTTGTTTCAATCCGTTCGATCAGCATGTCGCGTTCGTTGAACCACTGGCGGTCGGTGAACCAAACGTAGTCAACCACGGGGATGTCGTTGTCCTTGAGGATCATCTTCATGGTTATTTTGTCCATGCCGTTGGCCGATGACAGGGTGTTGCATCCGGCGTAGGGTATGCCTATGGTTTCAAGCACACCTTCGAAAATTCCATCCTCACCGTTTGAGCCGTGGAGCACCGGGATGACCACGTCGAGTTTGGCCGCGATGTCTGATCCGAACAACGGCTTTTTGACTTTGTAGAGGTTGTAGTCATCGTAGATGGGCCGCATGTAAACTTCGGTGCATTTGGCCAGCAGTTCAGGGATATGCTTGTAGTTTTTTATTTCAAAGAGTGCTTCGCCGGTGTACCATTTTCCTTGCTTGGTGATGTAGATTGGTGTCACATCGTATTTCGAGCGGTCGATGGCGCTCATGGCTTGTGATGCGGAAATGACTGATATTTCATGCTCAGTGGATCGTCCACCGAAAAATACTCCTATGTTGGTTTTCATAATTGTTGTGATAATTATAATGTCATCGCGGTTTTTGAGCCGTTGCTGTTGTTTTCTTTTACTTAAATGTGTCGGGAAGGTCGTTTTCGTAGAGAACGGTGTCGCCTTTCTGAAGCAGGGTGGAGAGCAGAGTCTGTGACTCGGCGAAGGATGCCACGGTGTGGAGGTGCGATTCGGGGAATCCGGTTGAGAGGATACCTTCGGTGAGCGCGTCGCGGTTGTACTGTCCCACGACAATGGCTATGTCAACTGATTCGCCTATGGTTTTGCCGAGTTGTCGGTTGAGTTCGTGTTGTTTGTCGCCTAATTCGATCATTCCGGGTGTCACGACTATGCGTCGGCCATGAGTCATTCGCCGGAGTACGTCCATGGCCATGCGCGATCCGTCGGGATTTGAGTTGAACGCGTCGTCGATGATTGTCACTCCGCCCGGGGTGCGTTTCATGTTCAGACGGTGCTCGACCTGTTCGATTCGCTCCACGGCGTAGCGTATTTTCTGTTCGCTCACACCTAATCGGGCGGCGATTATGCATGCCGCCATAAGGTTGGAGATGTTGCATTCACCCACGAGGGCGGTGCGGAGAGTGAACGTTTTGCCATCCGGACCTACGATTGTGAAACTGCTTCCGGTCGGCTGATAGTCTATTTCGCACACGGTGTAGTCGGCCCCTTCGGGATTGCTGACGGCATAGCGTAGCGCCTCGCAGTTGGTCACTTCACGGTTGGCCACGAACGGGAAGTCGTTGTTTAGCACAATGAGGCCGTCGGAGGGTATGGCGTCGGCGAGTTCGAATTTTGTCCGTTGCACGTTTTCTATCGATTTGAACGATTCGAGGTGCTGCTCGCCCACGGCGGTGATTATACCCATCGATGGGTGAACCATGTCGCATATCTCCTTGATGTCGCCCGGCTGTTTGGCTCCCATTTCAACGATGAACACTTCATTGTAGGGTTTGAGATGTTCGCGGATGGTGCGGATGACACCCATCGGGGTGTTGAAGCTGCCGGGGGTCATCAGTGTGTCGAATTGCTCGGAGAGTATGCGGTGCAGGTAGTGCTTTGTGCTGGTTTTGCCGTAGCTGCCTGTGATACCGATGATTTTCAGGTCGGGCATTGATTTGAGAATCTCCACTGCCTCGTTGTAGTAGCGTCGGCTGATGGCTTTTTCAACGGGAGTGAGAATCAGGTTGGCCAAAATGATGAACAGCGGCGAGGCGAAGAGCGTGGCCAGCAGCAGTGTCGCTGCCGCGCGTCCGGCGGGAATGAGCCATATCAACGGCACACTCACGGCTAACGCCACAAGAATGACGGCCATGGCGTAGATGCGGCGCGCCCTGGGAGTCATGACCAGCGGTTTCTTGTATTTGCGGGTGCAGAGATAGATGGTGATCCACGCTGTCACCACGCATGCAACGCCGCCTGAAATGATGAACGGGAATTTTGTGGTCAGCACGAAAAACAGCGATGCCAGGGTGGTCAGCCGCATGAACGAGGTGGATTCTTTCGCTTGCTTGGCCCACCGGTAGTAGCGGTCGGTGCGGTAGGAGTTTTGCTGGAACATCATCAGGTCGCGGCGGAGTGACATCAATGTGGCCGCGCCTGCGAAGATTATGAGGGTGATCGAAATAATCAGTGACAGGTTTAATGGCATCGCTATGCTTTTAGGAATGAGCGCAGCACGGCGGCGAACTGCGCGGGATTATCAAGAAAACTGTAATGGCCGCACCCTGGGAAGCTCACCAGTCCGGCGTCGGGAATGAGTTTTTCCATTGTGCGGGCGTCGCTCAGCGGGGTGGCGGTGTCATCCTCGCCCCAGATGAGCAGGGTGGGGGCTTTTATCATGGGCATGACGTGCTTGAGGTCTTCGTTGACGACTTTGCTCAGAATCTGGCGCATGCGCGGCGACGCGTTGTTGTAGTCGGCCGAGCCGCTTTTGCCCCTGAGTTTGTCAACGAGTGCCATCCCTTTTTCTTTGCCGAAAAGGGTGGTCAGCACGCACCTTGAAAATTTGTAGGAGTAGACTTTCAGATAGTAGGATAATGATCTGCGGGGTTTTATTCCGGCGGCGTCGATCAGAATCAGTTTGCTGACCTGATTGCGCGACGCCATGAGCAGACCCACGCGTCCACCGAAGGAGTGCCCTGCCAGTGCGGGGCGGTCAAGCCCTTCTTTTCGGGCGAGTTCCTCGATGATTTGGGTGTATTCCTCCACGCCCCACACGCTGTCGGGTTCCGGTGATTTTCCGAAACCGGGAAAGTCGACGTTGTAGACCGTGTGGGTCTCCGAGGCCACACGTTCAATCGATGCCACCGTGTCGCGATGGCATCCCCAGCCGTGCATCAGAATCAGCGGTGAGCCGTTTCCCGTAACACGGTAGCGCAGTGTGGTGTTGAGGTATTGGAGTTCCTTATCCATAATAAATGCAAAATTACAATTTTTTTCAGACATGACCGGTATGTTTTGCCTTAAAAAAACAGTGGTTATCCAACTTTTTCCACGCTGTAGAGTCCAACAGCAAATGCAAAGTTAAGCGATAT
>JAXJVW010000247.1:0-4292 GCA_036308365.1 Muribaculaceae bacterium | reverse complement strand
GTGATTGCAAAGGCTCGGCGGCATTGATCAAATCGATGCTCAAAGGTGTTGGGTTAGACGGACGATTGGTTTGGATAGGTACGAGCTCCATACCTGAGGATTTCACCGAAGTGCCTAATCCATCGACAGGTAACCATATGATAGCTGCGGCAGTGATCAACGATTCCATATATTATATAGACGGCACATGCGGACTTGCGCCTCATGGCTATTACACCTCCGGGATCCAGGGTAAGCAGACTATAGTAGAGAATGGTGACCGGCCGATAGTTGGTCGTGTGCCTGTGATGTCACCGGAGGTTTCAACCGACAACCTGAAACTCACAGGGAAGATTGTTGACGGATCGTTTACCGGCGAGCTGAGCAACCGTGTGTCAGGGTACTATAAATATGTGTTGAAAGAGAATTACCGTCAGGCCGATGAGGATAAGAAGAACCGTGTGCTGAAGGGTTATCTGGATGAAGGCAGGAAAAACTGCAGCTATAGCGACCTGACGCTGAGCGGGATGGAGACGACCGACCCGACCGGCGAGATAGTCGGTAAGATAACGATGGCGAAGGCCGCCACCGAGAGTGGAAGCAAGATATACTTCAATCCCAGTTTGTTTCCGACAATGAAAGATATGAAGTGCGACATGAAAAACCGTACGAAAGACTACAGCATAGGAGGGTTGCGAAAGATAGAGCGCGAGGTTACGGTGGCAGTACCCGATGGGACCGCCACAGGGGCACTTCCGGAGAAATTCGCTTTGAGCAACGATTACATGGACTCCGCTGTTGACTACACTGAGGAAGATGGATGCGTCAGATGTCGTTTCAGTTTGACTATCAAGAAGTCAGTGGTTCCGTTTGGTGAGCTCAGCGGCTACAACGACGGTGTGACGAAAATAAACAAGGCCCTGTCGCGCAGGATCACGTTCCAGCGCCAGTGAACTGTTCCGAGGCATGACAGACCGATGAACCTAAAGAAAAAATATAAATTAATCAGCATATGAAAAGAGCGACATTATTACTTACGCTACTGGCCATGATAGCGGGCTTTGCGGTGGCCGACACCAAGAAGTTGAATCATGGCAATTTGAAAAAGGCGGCAAAGACAGTGTGGGGGATGAAACTTCCGCAGTTTGACCCGAAGAAAGATTTGAGCGACAGTATATTCCAGGGAGCTGCTGCGGTGAATATAGCTATATATCACGGCTTTAACTGCAGCGCTCACCCGATGACCACGCTTCGCGACGGACGAATACCACCGCCCCAATGGCGTTTGTCGGAGAGTGAGGTGTCGTTTTTGATGCGCCGTATGGTCAAGATACAGAGTGATAAGGCCTTGGAAGATTTTACGGAGTTCAGCTTCGAGCCATCAGAGATTGAGCGCGTACAGCAGATGGTTATGTTTGACCTGAACAATTCATTTGGTGCGAGGATATTCAAGCCCGACGGCCGGGTGATAGATGTGGACATGAAACAGACCCTCACAGAGTCAGACGGAAAGAAAGGAAAAGAGGCCGTGGAGCACAAGATTGCGATACCCGGACTGGAAGTCGGCGACGTGCTTGATTACTTCTATTACACCGATGTGTATTTTTTAGGTAATCAACGGACATCGAAAATGTGGACATTGATGTCAGAGTATCCGTCGGCCTCGTTTGTAGTGGAGGCAGATCTTGACCCCGCATTGACTACAGAGGTCCATACCTATAATGGGATAGGTGCTCCAGAGCGTGAGGACAACAACATGAAAGTGAAGCTGAAATGGGAATATGAGAATATCAAAGGGTTCAAGCGTCCGTCATTCTGTGAGCCAATGCGTCAGCTGCCGATGATGCGTATCAGCATAGCCGACAATCTGAGCCAGATGTTGGGATATTATTCCAACCGCCGCCGCGACGGAGTGTTTGTCAATTCACGTACGCAGGTGTGTTTGCCCGAGGCTGCCGAGATGTTCAGTTTGATCAAATATGAGGGTGGCGACATGTCGAAAGCCGAGGCGATAATGAAGAATTACAGAGCGGAGCATCCGGATGCCAGCGACGCCGAGATTGCCGATGCGTCATACATGACCACCCGCTATGTGACCCTTCTGTCGAAAGAAGCTTATGGACCTCGGACGACGTGTGCATTTCTGAAAGATCTGCTTGAGAAACAGAAAATGGACAGTGTTTCGAACATAGGATTGACCAACCCCAGGAACGGATTGGATGTGTTGATGCTTCAGCGCTACACACAGGCCGATCCGATGGTGAAGGTTGGTGACCGCTACTATCTGTTCAAAGATAATCTGGCTATGGCCCCCGGGGAGCTGCCCGCGGAATACTCCAACGAGCACTACTTCGTTTTTGTGGGAGACCGGAAGAAAGTTCTGGAGCATCATTTTTTCAACCAAGGGAAGTTCCCGAAGCAGAGCATGAGCATGAATACGGCCGTGTATAATGTCAGGGTTAGTGTTCCGGATGTCGACGAGACCGCTGTTGCGGTTGCATATGACGCCAGCCGTAAGGGATATTTCAAGGATTTGGCCGAGTCGATTGTTGAGGAGCCTGATTATATCGACTATCTGGAGACCCGGCTCGGAGTGCCTCAAAAGGTTAAGAGCGACAAAAAGTTCAACGTCAGGAAAGGACGGTATGACGTGGCCAAGTTGGCTGATGACCAGCGAAAGAAACTTGAGCTGATACCGTCGGCCGACTTAGGCGTTGAGACAATGCAGGTTGATTCAGTCAATATCACCAATTACGGTTTTGAGACTGCGAACCAGGCGTTTGAGTACAGTGTGAGCGGAAAAATAGAGGATGCCGTTGCTCCTGCCGGTGACGACATTATTCTGAGTGTGGGCAAGATTGCCCGAATGGTTAATGTGACCGACAAAGAGCGTGAGGAGAAGGAGCGTGAGATAAGCATCATGACCCCCGGGCCGTCGAACAGGCGTGTGAACATAGTCATAGAAGTTCCTGAAGGATATGGTGTTGACGCCGAAGCCTTGCAGTCGCTTGAACGGAAAACGCTGGAGAAATTGGGTGTGTTCGTGACACAGGTGAAATATGACGAGGCAAAATCAGAGATAGAGCTGACGCTGCTGATGCGCAATAACAACAGCTCATATGCCCCAACGCAGTGGGAATCGTTCAGGAAAGTACGTGACAGTGCGGATTCCTTCGGTGAGTCGAGCATAGTTTTTCACCGGAATTGACCGGCTGAGGATAAACAGAACTGCCGCGCGCATGAGGTTGGAATCATCTCGGCGGGCGGCAGTTCGTTATGTTTCAGACGGTTGTGGAATGGGTTGCTTCAGGATAGGAATATCTCCTTGTAGCCCCGAAGGAAATAGTTTCGGGTTAGTTCCACGGGACGGAGCACATGTTTGTCGAAGAAAACCAGGTCGAGGTCGATGGGCACGATGCCGAAGGTTTTCATTTGCTGAGTACGTCCGGCCTCCTGTTCATATTTTTTGAGTATCTGCTCCATCTCCTGCTGAGAGTGTGGGGTCATGGCCGAGTAGACGGCGTTAGAGTAGTTATAGTTAATTAGTTTCGCGCAGTTGCCTTCCGGAGCGGAGGTGTAGATTGTGGATGCGCGGCCCGACATGGTTATTCCGCCGAGCCACCGGATGGCTTCGGCTACGCGTTCCCAACGGTCGGGGGTGTTGCTGCCTATGCTGATTATGACAGAATGCATTATCTGATTTTAGAGGGTGTTTGATAGTTCAGGACCTTTCATTGAAAGGGCGATGCGTTTACGGTTAAGGTCGACTTCGATCACACGGACTTTGACGTGTTGATGGATGTGGACGATTTCGCGGGGTGATGATACCCGTTTATCGCTCATTTGCGACACGTGGACAAGTCCGCTTTGCTTTATACCGATGTCGACGAATGCGCCGAAGTCAGTGATGTTGTTGATGATTCCGTTCAGAATCATCCCTTCGCGCAGGTCTTCGATGACTTTCACGTTAGGGTCGAATTCCAGTATTTCCGTTTTTTTGCGGGGGTCGCGACCCGGTTTTTCCAGTTCCTTGACAATGTCGGTGAGGGTGGGGATTCCGTGGGTCGGTGAGATGTAATTGTTGAGGTCGATGCGGTTGATCAACTCTTTGTTTGCTACGAGTTGGCTTATTTCGCAACCCAAGTCGCGGGCCATGCGGCTGACAATGGGGTAGCTTTCGGGGTGAACGGCGGTGTTGTCGAGGGGGTTCGGGGCGTCGGGGATGCGGAGGAATCCGGCGGCCTGTTCGAACGCCCTGGCGCCTAAACGAGGAACTTTGAGGAGCTCGTCGCGACTTGTGAAGTCGCCGTTTT
>JAXJVW010000246.1:0-11487 GCA_036308365.1 Muribaculaceae bacterium | reverse complement strand
GGTGGGCGTTATGTGGTGCAAAGTTAACAAAAATTGTTGTAAAATCCTTGATTTCTACTCTCCTAATGAATTAATTATTATTAATTTTTGTTTCCTTGTTCGGTGAACAATCACGATGGGCCCGCGCAGTCAGGCCGGCGGCGATGACTTCAGCCCTCATAAAACAGCAAATGCCACCCCTGGGGCCTGAGCCGGCCTGGGTGACACTTACTGTCGTTATGGTTTGGTGAGTTATTCCGCTGCTTCGGTTGCCACGGTTTCGGTGGCAGCTTCGGCTGCTTCTGCTTTGGGAGCGGATTTGCGTGAGCGACGGGTGCGGCGCGCTTTCTTTTCACCTTTGCCCTGGAGCATCGCTTCGTTGTAGTCAACGAGTTCAATGAAGCAGGTCTGGGCGTTGTCGCCAAGACGGTTTCCGGTTTTCAGGATACGGGTGTAACCTCCGGGACGGTCAGCGATTTTCTGGGCTATTTCGCGGAAGAGTTCTGTCACGGCCTCTTTGTTCTGGAGGTATGAGAAAACCAGACGGCGGTTTACCATAGAATCGTTTTTGGCGCGGTTGATAAGGGGTTCGGCGTACATGCGCAGTGCCTTAGCCTTGGCCAGTGTGGTGAAGATGCGTTTGTGCTTGATCAGACTGATAGTCATGTTGGCAAGCAGGGCGTCGCGATGAGCCTTTTTGCGGCTTAAGTGGTTGAATTTTTTATTGTGTCTCATCGTTTATTACTCTTTGTCAAGTTTGTACTTTGAAATATCCATTCCGAACGAGAGGTTCAGGTGTGCCAACAGTTCATCGAGTTCTGTCAGTGATTTTTTACCGAAGTTACGGAATTTAAGAAGGTCGGTTTTGTTGAATACTACAAGTTCTCCCAGTGTTTCAACCTCGGCGCTCTTCAAGCAGTTGAGCGCGCGGACTGACAGGTCCATGTCGGACAGTTTGGTTTTGAGCAACTGTCGCATGTGAAGAACTTCTTCGTCGAATTCTTCATTCTGCTCGTCCTCGGTGGCCTCAAGGGTGATTTTCTCGTCGGAGAAGAGCATCAGATGGTAAATCAGGATCTTCGCCGCTTCCTTGAGGGCATCCTTTGGGTGGATGGAGCCGTTGGTGGTGATTTCGAGAATCAGTTTCTCGTAGTCGGTCTTCTGGTCAACACGGAAGTTTTCTATTGAATATTTTACGTTCTTGATGGGAGTGTAGATGGAGTCGATGGCCAGCACGTTGATGTCGTCGCTGGGCACGGGGTTCTCATCGGCGGGTGTCCATCCGCGGCCCTTGTTGATTGTAATCTCAATAGAGAAGTTTGTTGCAGGATCCAGATGGCAGATTTCAAGGTCAGGATTGAGTACTTCGAATCCATTGAGAACCTTGTTCATGTCACCGGCCTTAAAAACCTCCTGTCCCGACGGTATCACGATGGTGGCTGTCTCAAAGTCAGTGTCCTCGACAACCTGTTTGAGATCTACTTTCTTGAGGTTAAGGATGATGTTGGTTACGTCTTCCTTAACGCCGGGAACGGTATCGAATTCGTGTTTAACGCCGGGTATTTTTATTGATGAAATTGCGTATCCTTCCAGTGAGGAGAGGAGGACGCGTCTCAAGGCGTTGCCCACAGTGATACCATAGCCTGGTTCCAAGGGTTTGAACTCGAACTTGCCGAAGAAGTCATTGGCCTCCAACATGAGCACTTTGTCAGGTTTCTGGAATGCTAATATAGCCATGGATCTGTTGTTATTAGGGTTTATTATTTAGAATACAACTCTACGATAAGTTGCTCCTTGATGTTCTCGGGGATGTCTTCGCGTGCGGGTACGTGCAGGAATTTTCCCTGTTTGAGTGATTCGTCCCATTCAATCCAGGGATATTTGCTGTGGTTGAATCCGCTCAGGGCGTCGGCGATCACTTCGAGTGATTTTGATTTCTCGCGGACTCCGATCACGTCGCCGGGTTTAACGGCGTAGGAGGGGATGTTGACTACCTGGCCGTTGACGGTGATGTGTTTGTGGAGAACCAGCTGACGGGCAGCGGGACGGGTGGGCGCGATTCCGAGACGGTAAACAACGTTGTCCAGGCGTGATTCCAGAAGCTGGAGCAGGATTTCACCGGTGATACCTTTAAGTGCTGAAGCTTTTTCAAAGAGGTTGCGGAATTGACGTTCCAGAACGCCGTAAGTGTATTTTGCTTTCTGTTTTTCGCGGAGCTGAACACCATATTCTGATGTTTTGCGACGTTTGTTTGCTCCGTGCTGGCCGGGAGGGAAGTTTCTGCGGGCCAGAACTTTGTCTTCGCCAAAGATGGGTTCGCCGAATTTACGGGCGATTTTTGATTTTGGGCCTGTATATCTTGCCATTTTTCTTTTGTTTTTTTGTTCCGGAGGTTCGGGGATGTCCGGCATGCAGCCGCGACCATAGAGAGGTGACTGTGTTTATGGTCTATTCATGCTGGTGGACGCTCCTGCCTCGGGCGCCGCGGTCGGTGCCGACACGCGCCGGGGCTGTTCCGGGGTTGTTTTTAGAGAATGGAGTTGTTTTAAAATGAAGTTATGAGCGTTAAAATCCGTTGGGCTTATACTCTTCTTCTCTTGGGAGGACGGCATCCGTTGTGGGGCAGCGGAGTAACGTCGATGATTTCGGTTACTTCGATTCCGGCGCCGTGGATGGTGCGGATTGCTGATTCACGTCCGTTACCGGGGCCTTTTACGTAGGCTTTCACTTTACGCAGACCCAGGTCGTAGGCGATTTTCGCGCAGTCCTGCGCTGCCATCTGTGCGGCGTAGGGGGTGTTCTTTTTTGAACCGCGGAAGCCCATTTTACCTGCGCTTGACCAGGAGATGACCTGTCCTTCGCTGTTGGCTAAGCAGACAATGATGTTGTTGAATGATGAATGTACGTGAAGTTGTCCGGCAGCGTCAACTTTGACGTTTCTTTTCTTTGCTGCAACTGTTTTTTTTGCCATATCTTATTTATTATTTTGTTGCTTTCTTTTTGTTTGCGACTGTTTTCTTGCGTCCCTTGCGTGTGTGCGGGCGTTGTTTTTGGTTGACTGGCCGCGCACGGGAAGGCCGTTACGGTGACGGATGCCACGGTAGCAGCCGATGTCCATCAGACGCTTGATGTTGAGCTGGATTTCGCTGCGGAGATCACCTTCTACTTTGTAGTCTGAGCCGATTACCTCGCGCACTTTGGCGGCCTGGTCGTCAGTCCAGTCTTTCACTTTGATGTCTTTGTCGACTCCGGCTTTTTCCAGGATGGTCTTGGCTGCGCTGCGTCCTATGCCGAAGATGTAAGTCAAGGCGATTTCACCTCTTTTGTTTTGGGGGAGGTCAACTCCCACGATTCTTACTGCCATATTTTATTTTTCTATTTTTTCAAAAATAATAAAATATTATCCTTGACGTTGTTTGTACTTGGGGTTCTTTTTGTTGATTACGTACAGACGTCCTTTGCGACGTACGATTTTGCTGTCGGGGGTGCGTTTTTTGATTGACGCTCTAACTTTCATATTGTTGGATTTTTATTTTATTTGTAACGGAATGCAATTCGTCCTTTTGACAGGTCGTAGGGTGACATTTCGACTCTCACTTTGTCGCCGGGGAGGATTTTGATGTAGTGCATGCGCATCTTGCCCGAGATGTGGGCTGTGATTTCATGTCCGTTTTCCAGTTCAACCCGGAACATTGCGTTTGAGAGTGCCTCTACTATGACACCGTCTTGTTCTATTGCTGCTTGTTTTGCCATATAATGGTTTTAAATAAATCTATCGCCGAGGGCTTGTTGAATGTAATCAAATGTTGTCAGAATCTCTGTGGTGTCGTTGACTACGGCTACGGTGTGCTCGTAGTGGGCGGTGGGCTTGCGGTCTTTGGTGCGGCAGGTCCATCCGTCGGCTTCGATGACGATGTTTTTGCTTCCCATGTTGATCATGGGCTCGATGGCTATGCACATGCCGTTTTTAATCAGCGGGCCGGTGCCGCGGCGTCCGTAGTTGGGGACGTTGGGGTCTTCGTGCATCTTGCGTCCTATGCCGTGTCCGCACATTTCGCGAACAACGCTGTAGCCGTTGCGTTCGCAGTATGTCTGGATGGTGTTGGAGATGTCGCCGATGCGGTGGCCCACTTTGCAGGCTTCGATCCCCTTGTAGAGGCTCTGCTTGGTGATTTCACACAGGCGGAGGGTTTCGGGGGCGATCTCGCCGATGGCGAAGGTGTAGCACATGTCGCCGTTGAAGCCGTTGAGCTCGACTACGGTGTCTACTCCCATGATGTCGCCCTCGCGCAGTGCGTAGTTTGAGGGGAAACCATGAACCACCGTCTCATTGACTTCAATGCAGAGGGTGGCGGGGAAGCCGCCGTAACCCAGGCAGGCGGGCTTGCCGCCGTTGTCCTGGATGTATTCGCGGGCTATTGTGTCGAGTTTCTGAGTAGTCACACCCGGTGCCACCCACTTGGCGATTTCGCCAAGTGTGCGGCTGACCAGTGTGCAGGCTGCTCTCATCTGATCAATTTCTTCTGCTGTTTTTAGATAGATCATTTAGAGTGTCAGCATTGGTTAGTACATGCTTCCTGTGGTGCGTCCTTTGATGCGGCCGTCTTTCATCAGGCCATCGTAGTGGTGCATCATCAGATGGGTCTCTATCTGCTGAAGGGTGTCGAGAACGACTCCCACGAGAATCAGCAGTGAGGTTCCACCGAAGAACTGCGCGAAGTTCTGGCTGATGCCCAGCATACGGGCGAATGCCGGAAGGATGGCGACAATTCCGAGGAAGATTGAGCCGGGAAGGGTGATGCGCGACATGATGGTGTCAAGGTACTCGGCGGTTTTTTTGCCGGGTTTGACGCCGGGAATGAATCCGTTGTTGCGCTTCATTTCGTCGGCCATCTGGGTGGGACGTACGGTGATCGCTGTATAAAAGTAGGTGAACGCGACAATCATCAGGAAGTAAACCAGATTGTACCAGAAACCATTAACATCCGAGAATGCTGCGAAGAATCCGGTTGACTGTTCTGTGGCTCCGAATCCTGACAGTGTGATGGGGATGAACATGATCGCCTGGGCAAAGATGATGGGCATAACGCCGGCAGCATTGACCTTGAGGGGTATGTACTGGCGGGCACCACCATATTGTTTGTTTCCTACTATGCGTTTTGCGTACTGAACGGGCACTTTGCGCACTCCCTGAACCAGGAGCACCGCGCCAACTGTCACAGCGAACAGGAGAACTATTTCTACAATGAACATTATCAGACCTCCTTCTGAGCCGGTTGACCCGGGAAGACGGCTGAAAAATTCAAATTTGAGTGCATTCGGCAGACGGGCTATGATACCGACCAGGATGATGAACGAGATACCGTTGCCTATGCCCCTGTCAGTGATTCTCTCGCCGAGCCACATGATGAACATTGATCCTGCGGCAAGGATGATGGTGAGATAAATCATTGACCACAGGGTCAGATGTGCGTCACCGCCGGCGGCGCCTACCTGGAACTGGAGGTTGCCCAGATAGGCCGGTGCCTGCATCAGAAGTATCAGCACGGTCAGATAACGTGTGTACTGGTTGATTTTCTGACGTCCGCTTTCGCCGTCGCGCTGGAGCTTCTGGAAGTAGGGCCAAACCATGCCCAGGAGCTGGATCACGATTGATGCCGTGATGTAGGGCATGATACCCAGCGCGAAGATTGACGCCTGTGAGAATGCACCACCTGAGAACATGTCGAGCAATTGCATCAGGCCACTTTTATTCGTGAAGTTGGACAGCGCGTCGAGATCGGCGGGTGAGATGCCGGGCAACACGATGTAGCAACCCAGACGGTAGACAAGAACCAGCAAAAGGGTTATGGCTATCCGCTCACGAAGTTCCTTTATTGTCCAGATGTTCTTAATGGTTTCAAAAAATCTCATTGGTCTTATACTTTGTTAATTTTGCCACCGGCTGCTTCAATTGCTTGCTGAGCCGATGCTGAAAATGCGTTGGCTTCGATTTCGAGGGCGCGGTTGATTTCGCCTACGCCGAGAATCTTAACCAGTTGATTTTTACCGAGGAATCCGGCTTCGCGAAGCTCAGCCACACCGATTTTTGCCAGGTTGCGTGCTTCTGCGATTGCGGCGATGTCGCGCAGGTTGATGGCTTTGTATTCAACGCGGTTGATGTTTTTGAATCCGAATTTAGGAAGACGGCGCTGAAGGGGCATCTGACCACCTTCGAAACCGATTTTGCGGCTGTAGCCTGAGCGTGATTTCGCTCCTTTGTGACCGCGTGTTGATGTGCCGCCTTTGCCTGAACCGGCACCGCGACCAACGCGTTTGCTGTTTGATGTCGCTCCAACCGCGGGTTTGATATTGCTTAAATCCATAGTTGTTATTTTCTTTTTGTCTTAGGCTTTGGTCACTTCTACGAGGTGACGGACCTTGTTAACCATACCCATTACGTCGGCAGTGTCTTCTTTCACTACGACGTGGTTCATTTTTCTGAGTCCCAGTGCATCAAGTGTGCGCTTCTGGACGGCGGGACAGTTGATGCGGCTTTTTGTCTGTTTGATTTTTATCTGTGCCATTGTGTGAGAATGATTATCCTTTGAATACTTTTTCTACTGAGATACCGCGGTTCTGGGCTACGGTAGCGGGGCTTCTCATCTCATCGAGGGCGGCGATAGTGGCCTTAACCAGGTTGTGGGGGTTTGATGAGCCTTTTGATTTGGCCAGCACGTCGGTGATACCTACGCTCTCGAGCACGGCGCGCATCGCACCACCGGCTTTAACTCCCGTACCGTGTGAGGCGGGACGCAGCAGCACGCGTGAACCTCCGAATTTGGCGATCTGTTCGTGGGGGATGGTTCCTTTGTGAACGGGCACCTGGATGAGGTTCTTTTTTGCTGATTCAACACCTTTCTGGATAGCGGCGGTTACTTCGTTGGCTTTGCCGAGGCCCCAGCCTACGATGCCGTTTTCGTTACCGACAACTACAATCGCGGCAAATGTGAATGTGCGGCCACCTTTGGTGACTTTGGTCACACGGTTGATGGCTACGAGACGATCTTTGAGTTCGAGATCGTTGGTTGATTTTACTCTGTTATTTCTTTTTGCCATTGTCGTCAGAATTTAAGTCCGCCTTCGCGAGCTGCGTCAGCAAGTGATTTAACACGACCGTGGAACAGGTATCCGTTGCGGTCAAAAACAACTTCGTTGATGCCTGCGGCCAGGGCGGCGGCTGCGATGGCCTTGCCAACCTGGGCGGCTATTTCAGTTTTTGTGCCTTCTTCAATTCCTTTTGAAGACGCGCTGACAAGTGTCTTTCCTGCCAGGTCATCGATGACCTGAACGTAGATTTGCTTGTTGCTGCGGAAAACTGTCATTCGGGGACGCTGGGCAGTGCCTGAGATTTTGCCGCGAATGCGAGTTTTGATTTTGTTTCTTCTTTGTATCTTTGAGATCATGATAGTGTCAGTTAAAATTATTTAGCGCCTGCTGATTTACCTGATTTACGACGAATGATTTCGCCAACGAATTTGATACCTTTGCCTTTGTAGGGTTCAGGTTTGCGAAGTGAGCGGATTTTGGCGCATACCTGGCCCAGAAGCTGTTTGTCATCTGATTCGAGGATGATCAGCGGGTTTTTGTTACGCTCGGTTTTCGCTTCAACTTTCACTTCGGCGGGCAGCTTGATGTAAATAGCGTGTGAGAATCCAAGGGCGAGTTCAAGTACCTGGCCTGTGGATGTGGCACGGTAACCGACACCTACAAGTTCCATCTCCTTGCGGTAGCCGGTGCTGACGCCTACTACCATGTTGTGGATCAACGCGCGGTACAGTCCGTGCTGGGCGCGGTGTTCACGGTCGTCGGAGGGACGGGTGACAATGACGTGGTTGTCTTCTACTTTGACGTCCAGGTCAGGATTTACCTCTTGAACGAGTTCTCCTTTGGGACCTTTGACGGTGACTTTGTGGCCGTCGATCTTGACGGTTACGCCGGCGGGTATTTCAATGGGTGCTTTACCTATTCTTGACATAGTTCTTTCCTCCTTTTATTAGTATACATAGCAAAGGACCTCACCACCAATTTTGAGCTCTGCGGCCTTTTTGTTGGTCATGACGCCTTTTGAGGTTGAGAGAATGGCGATACCTAATCCGTTGAGCACGCGGGGCATGTCTTTGTAGCCTGTGTACTGGCGGAGACCGGGACGTGAAACACGTTTGAGGTCTTTGATCGCGTTAACTTTGTCAATGGGATCGTACTTGAGTGCGATCTTGATGGTTCCGGCGGGATTTTCTGATTCTACGAATTTGTAGTTCAGGATGTAGCCTTGTTCAAAAAGAATCTTTGTGATTTCTTTTTTCAAGTTTGAGGCGGGCACTTCAACAACGCGATGGTTGGCTTTGATGGCGTTCCTCAATCTTGTCAGATAGTCTGCTATGGGATCTGTCATTTTGTAAATTGTTTAAATTGATTGGGAGTTTCCCAACAATATTTAATACACTCTGTTGTCTTTTTTTCGTGTGTGTGCTGTTGTTGCGCTGGCTCCGGTCAGGGAAAAAAGCCGCCGGGGTTACCAGCTGGCTTTTTTCACGCCCGGGATCAATCCGGCCGACGCCATCTCACGGAACTGAATACGTGAGATGCCGAACTGACGGATGTAACCTTTGGGACGTCCGGTGATGCTGCAACGGTTGTGAAGACGCACGGCTGACGCGTTTTTGGGCAGCAGCTGGAGTGCTTCATAATCGCCGGCGGCCTTGAGGGCGGCCTTCTTGGCAGCGTATTTGGCAACGAGTTTTGCGCGTTTAACTTCGCGCGCTTTCATTGATTCTTTTGCCATGGTGCTTTATTTGTTTTTAAAGGGTAAACCGAATTGTTTCAACAGGGCGAAGCCTTCTTCGTCGGTGTTGGCTGAGGTCACGAAGGTGATGTTCATGCCGAGAAGCTTGCTGATGTTGTCGATGTTGATTTCGGGGAAGATGATCTGCTCTGTGATGCCGAGGGTGTAGTTGCCGCGGCCGTCGAGCTTACCTTCGATACCTTTGAAGTCACGGATACGGGGAAGAGCCACGCGGACCAGACGTTCCAGGAACTCGTACATGCGTTCGCGACGCAGGGTGACGCGGGCGCCGATGGGGTTCTTTTTACGTACCTTGAAGTTTGAGATGTCTTTGCGTGACAGTGTGGCTACGGCTTTCTGGCCTGTGATGGCGGTCAGCTCGTTGATGGCTGTCTCGATGATTTTCTTATCCTGGGTGGCCTGTCCGAGTCCCTGGTTGATAACAATCTTCTCAAGACGGGGAACCTGCATGGGAGTTGTGTAGTTGAACTCCTTTGTCAGAGCGGGAACAATCTGCTCTTCGTATTGCTTTTTGAGATTAGTTGCTGCCATTATTTAATTTCCTCTCCTGATTTTTTCGCTACTCTGACCTTTTTGCCATCGACGATGGAGTGGCCCACACGGGTGGGTTTGCCTGATTTGGGGTCAAGGAGGCTGAGGTTAGAAATATGGATGGGCGCCTCCATCTGGATGCGTCCGCCCTGGGGATTCTTCGCGCTGGGTTTGGCGTGTTTGGTCACCATGTTGACACCTTCAACGATGGCGCGCTGTTTTTCAGCGTCGACTTTGACAACACGGCCCTGTTTGCCGCGGTCTTCGCCAGCCAGTACCTGAACGGTGTCCCCTTTTTTGATATTTGTCTTGCTCATTGTTTCGTTTGTTGAAAGTTTTTAAAGTACTTCGGGTGCAAGTGAAACGATTTTCATGTTAGTGGCGCGCAGCTCGCGGGCTACCGGTCCGAAGATACGTGTTCCGCGCAACTCGCCGGCGTTGTTGAGAAGTACGCAGGCGTTGTCATCGAAGCGGATGTATGATCCGTCGGCGCGGCGGATTTCTTTCTTTGTGCGCACAACGACAGCCTTGCTCACTGTACCTTTCTTGACGTCAGATGAGGGGATAACACTTTTGACAGATACGACGATTATGTCGCCTACGGATGCGTAGCGGCGTCCGGTTCCACCCAGTACGTGGATGCAGAGTGCTTCTTTCGCACCGCTGTTGTCTGCTACAGTTAAGCGTGATTCAGTCTGTATCATAATTATTTAACTTTTTCTATGATTTCAATTAATCTCCAGCGTTTGGTCTTGCTGAGAGGACGGGTTTCCATTAAACGCACGGTGTCGCCTACTGAGCATTCGTTGTTTTCGTCGTGGGCGTGATATTTTTTTGATTTATTGACGAATTTGCCATAAATCGGATGTTTTTCTTTCCACTTGACGGTAACAGTTATGGTCTTGTCACCTTTGTTGCTGGAAACTACCCCAATACGTTCTTTTCTAAGATTTCTTTTTTCCATTGTATGGTCGTTTGTTTAGGGTGTTATTTATTTGCGATCTCACGCATGCGGAGTTCGGTTTTTACGCGTGCAATCATTTTGCGGTCAGCAGTGATTTTCGCGGGATTGTCGATGGGGGATACGGAGTGGTTGATCGTCAGCTGACGGTACTCTTTTTCCATCTCGGCAAGACGCTCTGTGAGGTCCGCTGTGCTAAGTTCTTTGATTTCTTCTTTTTTCATAGCCTAATTACACGTTTTGGGTGGGATCGTAATCACGACGTACGACGAATTTTGTAACTACGGGGAGCTTCTGGGCAGCCAGACGGAGTGCTTCTTTTGCGATGTCGTAGCTTACGCCTTCAACTTCGAGAATGATGCGTCCGGGGGTAACGGGAGCGACGAATCCTTCGGGTGAACCTTTACCTTTACCCATACGCACTTCGGCGGGCTTCTTGGTGATGGGTTTGTCCGGGAAGATGCGGATCCAAATCTGACCCTGACGCTGCATGTAGCGTGTTACCGCGATACGTGCCGCTTCTATCTGGCGACCGGTGATCCATTTGGATTCCAGCGTTTTGATGCCGAAAGAACCGAATGCCAATTGGTTACCGCGCTGGGCATTGCCTTTCATGCGGCCTTTTTGCTGGCGACGGAATTTTGTTTTCTTAGGTTGTAACATTTCTTACTGCAATTGGAGGTTTAACGGTTGTTTTTGGGTTTGCGGAAACCGCCGCGGCGCTGGCCACCGGCCTGGGCGTTGCGTGTTTCTTTCTGAGATGCTGTGAACTGGGGGGCGAGATCGCGCTTGCCGTAAACTTCGCCACGGCAAATCCACACTTTCACACCGATCACACCTACTTTGGTGTGGGCCTCTACCAACGCGTAGTCGATGTCGGCGCGGAGGGTGTGCAGCGGGGTGCGGCCTTCCTTGAACATTTCAGAGCGTGCCATCTCGGCGCCGTTCAAACGGCCTGAGATCTGGATCTTGATTCCTTCGGCTCCTGAACGCATGGTTGACGCTACGGCCATCTTGACGGCACGGCGGTATGCGATCTTGCCTTCGATCTGACGGGCGATGGTGCTGGCCACGATCTGGGCGTCAAGTTCCGGACGTTTTACCTCGAATATGTTGATCTGAACATCCTTGTCGGTGATTTTTTTCAACTCTTCCTTGAGCTTGTCAACCT
>JAXJVW010000245.1:0-6114 GCA_036308365.1 Muribaculaceae bacterium | reverse complement strand
TGGGCACCTGACGCGACAGCGCCGCCGCCATCGCCACACCCTGCGCGCGCCCCAGTTTCAGCATCGACTGCACATTCTTGCCGAAAAACGGAGCCTCGATGGCCAGTTCATCAGGTTTGTAATAGTCAACCAGCCCCTGCACACGCTCGTAGATATGGCCCAGCTTCATGTAATGGTCACTCATTTTGCCAAGCGTGATCACTCCCATCGCTATCATCGCCGGCTTTTTGCCCCGCACGCCCAAAAGCCCGTAGCCCATGACATTGGTGCCGGGGTCGATACCTATGATTATTTTGTCCCACTCCCTGACATGGAGGTCGGCAGTATATTCCGTAGCGTTCATATAACTGAATTTTCAGATGTCACACGAGTGATCCATCTCCTCCATGAATGTGGTGAAAAAAAGCACCTCCCCACCGGTGGCCCTGTGCAGGGCATCCTTGAGCGACGCCGCCTCATTGTCATGCCATCGTTGAGCCTCATCGAGCGAACCACACTGAAAATGAACAGCATAGCTCACCGTGCTCGGTTCAACCTCAATCAACAAACGGGTGAATTTCGGCGATGCGAGGAAACCTGTGGCCTCCGCTGCCGGGATATACTGACGGCGAACCCACCGCTCGAACTCGGCGGCGCGGTGTTCCGCAACATGAAATGAGGTGTTGAGAATATACATAGATTGTTCGAATTTTAGAAAACCGTGATTTAGGTCAGATAAGCGCCAGGATAAACATCACAGCCCCGAGCGCGACCGAGGCGATGAACCAGTTGCGGGCCTCCGTGGCCTCGGCATATGCCCTTTCTATTTCTCCGCAGTCATATAATTTGTTCACCTTGAGGGCCTTGACTATGGCCACTATGGCCAGCGGCATACAAAATAGCAACGCCACGATGCTCTCCGCCAGATAGTTGTTGGGGCGTGGCGACAGCTCATTGACGGGAGGAATAGAACGCCCCCCACCAATGGTTGTTTTGAAACCTTCGGGGTCGAACTGCGGCGGACGCGGCTCCAGCTGCGACTGCAGCGCCTCGGCTATCTCGGGCAAATCGGCAATGCGGGTCCAGTCGCGCAGACCGTGCCACCACACGAAAGTCTCCATTGTGGCTCCGTTGGCCCCCAAATCGCTCAGATACATCGGACCGACGGTACTTCCGTTGATGAACAGATAATATTTTTTCATGAAATGAGCTTACGTTTGAGATGACGTCCGGCGAAACGCAGATGACGCAGACAAGTCGACAGCGTGCCATAATACCGGCACATTATCGCGAACCGTTCTCTCAGCGACTTCTTATGATTGGCCGTTGTGACACCCTCATGCAGGTAGTCGGCCACAATGTCGTCGACATAGCAATTTGACGGCGACTTCTTCAATATCTTCACACACCAGTCGTAATCAGCCGAAAAACGGTAGGCAGTGTCGTAGGGACAAGTCAGGTCGCGACGGGCGAAAAAAGCCTGATGACAAACAACCATACCATCGGCGAACGAACGGAAGTCAAGCTCACGGGGAGCATCCAGATGACGTTTGCCGACAACGTGGCCCTCGGCGTCGACAAGCACCGTCTGGCCATAAGCGACACCCGGACGGTTGTCGCCGCAACCCTCGATAGCGTCATGAATCTGACGCAAGGTGTCGGGCGAATGAAACGCGTCGCCGGCGTTGAGAAAAACAACATACTCGCCTCTGGCCCTGGCAAGCGCCTCGTTCATGGCATAGTACAGACCCTTGTCAGGCTCGCTCTCCACCAGACACTGCGGCGTGGCCCATTCCCCCACTATACGCAATGTGGCGTCGGTCGACGCCCCGTCCTGCACTATATGCTCAAAGTCAGTGAACAGTTGCTCGGCCACCGACCGCATGGTGGCTGTGACCGTTGATTCAGCGTTATATGTTACCGTGATTATCGAAAAAAAAGCCATGGCGATTTCAAGGATAGTTTCTCAGGGGGGTAAAATAATTGTCAAGAAAATCTTTTTTGAGTCCAGCGGGTGTCAAAAGTAAACACACTATTTATAAACATAACAGCCGCTATGGAGTGATCCAAGCGGCTGCCATAAGTTCATGCTATTGATTATTCACCGGGGATGATAGCCTCGCTGGGGCAAACACCAGCGCATGTGCCGCAGTCAATGCAAACATCGGGGTTAATAACATAGATATCGCCTTCTGAGATAGCCTCAACGGGGCATTCGGGGAGGCAAGTGCCGCAAGCGACACAGCTGTCAGTAATAACGTAAGCCATTGTTTTAAAATTTAAATTTGGAATTAATGCGTTTATTTTGTTCTGCAAAAGTAATGATTTATATTTTAGTGTACAAAAATTTGAAGCATAAATTTTAACAAATTCACCTATGACTCCATCATGCCATCGATGATGTAAAGCAATAAATTAACCGACCTGTGCCTGATTCCGGCACACCAAACCTCTATTTTTGCAAAAAAAATCACGGGCAACATGAACACTCTGACAATCCATCACGCCGACACTGCCTCTACACTGCAACTGCCATATGCCGACGCCGGTGTGCAAGCCGGTTTCCCAAGCCCGGCGCAGGACTATCTATCTGAGGCTATTGACCTTAACAAGGAACTGATTGCGCATCCTTCGGCCACCTTCTATGCCAAAGTGGTGGGCGACTCCATGTGTGAAGAGGGGATAACCGAAGGTGACATACTGGTCATCGACAAGTCGCTGGAACCGGAAAACGGCGACCTGGCCGTGTGTTGTCTCAACGGCGACTTCACCCTTAAACGCCTGCGCTTGTCACCCGGCGGACACGTCACACTAATCCCCTCGAACCGGCGCTACCGCCCCATTGAAATCACCGAGGGCGACAGCTTCATGGTGTGGGGCATCGTGACCTACACAATCAAAGCCAACCGGCGCCGGCGCATGCGATAACCCCCCGCCACGTATCCCACACTCCGACTACTTCCAACCCACTCACCTTCAATATCAACACACACAATATATATTATGGTAGGCCTTGTTGACTGCGACAACTTTTTCTGCTCATGCGAACGAGTGTTCCGCCCCGACCTCGCCACCGTGCCGCTGGTGGTGCTCAGCAACAACGACGGCTGCGTGGTGGCACGCTCAAAAGAGGCGAAACAGATGGGAGTGCGTGAAGGCACCCCCTATTTCCAACTCATGCAGCAGTTCCCCGACAGCGGCATCGTGGCTTTCTCCTCGAACTACACCCTCTATGGCGACATTTCCTCCCGAATCATGAACATTCTCCGCGAGGAAGCCCCCGACGTAATCCAATATTCCATCGACGAGGCATTCCTCGACCTAACCGGCATGGACGAATCGTCGCTGAAACAGTGGGGTGAAGCCTTGTGCCACAAAGTGCTGCGCCACACCGGAATGCCGGTGAGCCTGGGCATAGCATCCTCAAAAACACTCGCAAAGGCGGCCAGCAAATATGCGAAGAAATATCCCGGCTACAACAAATGCTGCGTCATTGGCAACGAAACGCAACGGCTGAAAGCCCTCGGAATGCTCAACGTGGAAGATGTGTGGGGAATCGGTCACCGAATTTCAGCCAAACTGCAAAAGTCAGGAGTGACAACAGCCCTACAGTTCGCCAACATGCCACGGCAACGTGTACGTAAGCTTTTTCACGTCACCGGCGAACAGACATGGGCCGAACTCAACGGCGACGACGTGATTAAACTCGATTGCATGACCCACACCCTCAAAAAATCGATAATGACAAGCCGTAGTTTCCCGACAATGCTACGCGAATTGCCCGACCTGTCGACCCACGTGGCCAACTACGCCGCACGATGCGCCCGCAAACTCCGTCTGCAGGGGAGTGTCTGCGCCATGGTCACAGTGTTCATCCAGTCGAACCACTTCCGCGAAGAACTGCCGCAGCACGACGCCTCGGCATCATTCACCTTCGCCACACCAACCAACACCACAACCGAACTGGTCAACGCGGCATGCGCCATACTGCGGAAAATTTTCCTGAACGGCATATGCTACAAACGCGCCGGCGTGATGGTCAGCGGACTCTGCCCGGCCATGGCCTATCAGCCCGACCTGTTTGAATATGATCCCGAGGAGCGCGCCCGACATCTGAACCTGTCGCACGCGCTCGACCACATCAACGGGCGCATGGGCGCCGACACGGTGGTGCTCGGCTCTCAGCAATATCGCCAGAAAAGCCCCGACGGCAAAAGCATAACCTTTGTCAACGCCATAAAACGGGCCCTCAAATCACCCGACTACACAACCCGTCTGGGGTGCTTCACCGTCAAATGACAACAACCCGAACCACCCTTTTCCGAACCTTTTGACCAAAAAAAATGAATAATGGAATGACCACCGAACTTAACCCCAAAAAAGTTTAAAACACCCATTTGTTTAGGCCAAAAAAAATTTGTCGGACCTAAAGAATTTTGTACCTTTGCAGAAATTTTTCCGTAATTCATCACCTCGAGCTCATTTCCAACTTTCCAAGCAGTCCGACACTGCCCCGATGAGCCGGGTCACACATAGAAACAAGGCAGAAAAAATTCAGTAAAAAAATAACCTTCAATTTATCCAATTCCATGATTCTCACTTTAGTAATCGTATTCTTTATCGGCTATCTGGCAATAGCCCTCGAGCATCCGCTACGCATTGACAAATCAGCCCTCGCACTGCTGCTGGGCATGATTCTGTGGATCGTCTACGCCCTGGGGTGCGACACTCTGGCCGACCCCGTCAAAGTTCAAGCCTACGTGGAGGAAAACGCCCGCTCAATGTCGGGTTTGTCCTATCATGAACAATGCATGCAATACATCCTCAACGTCGACATCGTCGAGTCGCTCGGCGAAATAGCCCAGACTCTGCTGTTTCTTATCGGCGCAATGACCATCGTGGAGCTCATTGACGTCCACGGCGGTTTCACCGTCATTACCGACAAAATCAGCACCCGCAACAAACGCGTGTTCATGTGGGTCATCTGCGGCATAACATTCATCTTCTCAGCCATCCTCGACAACATGACAACCACAATCGTCATGGTGATGCTGCTCCGCAAACTCGTGGCCGACAAAAACGAACGCTGGATCTATGCCGGAATGATCGTCATCGCCGCAAACACCGGCGGAGCATGGTCACCCATCGGCGACGTAACCACCATTTTGCTCTGGGTCAAAGGTAACGTGACCGCTCTGGCACTGATTAAATTCGTGCTCGTGCCGAGTCTCGTGGCCATGCTCGTGCCATTGGTGTTCGCCAGCCGAATGGTCAAAGGTGCCCTCCCAGCCCCTATGCAGAACGCCAAAGTCGTAGATGCCATCTCCTCACGCGAAAAGAAATCGATATTCTTCCTCGGCGTGGGCGGACTGATTTTCGTGCCCATATTCAAATCAATCACCCACCTGCCCCCGTTCATCGGCATCCTGTTGGTGCTCGGTCTGCTCTGGACCTACACCGAAATGATGTATAACGGCAAAATGCTCGAACGCTCCCGCGAACACCGTCTGCCCAAGGTGATAGCGCGCATCGACATGCCCTCGATACTCTTCTTCCTGGGCATACTCATGGCAGTGTCAGTGCTCCAGTCAACAGGAATACTGCGCTTGACCGCCGAATATCTCGACAACTCAATCCACAACGTCTACATAATCAACATGCTCCTCGGAGCACTCTCGTCAGTGGTCGACAACGTGCCGCTGGTGGCCGGTGTAATTGGCATGTATCCCGTGGAAACACACCCCGATGTCACCGGCTACGCCGCCAACTTCGTCGTCGACGGTGCTTTCTGGGAATTCCTCAGCTACTGCGCCGGTGTCGGCGGCTCTCTGCTCATCATCGGTTCAGCCGCCGGTGTCATAGCTATGGGTCTGGAGAAAATCGACTTCGGATGGTATCTGAAAAAATTCTCACTCCTGGCTCTGGCAGGCTATCTGGCCGGTAGCGCGATCTATATCGTCGAGGTATTCCTGTTCAAATAACCCTCACCCACACGGAAATCCGGCCCGCCCCTGACGCCGTCACAACCCCTGAGGCAGCTTAGAGGGTGTTTAATAACAAAAGTTAAATTGGGGTTCGCAGATTTGCGATGGATTTTGGCTTGCAGATTCAGGAGCATAGCGGGCTATGTGACTG
>JAXJVW010000244.1:0-2015 GCA_036308365.1 Muribaculaceae bacterium | reverse complement strand
GTATGTAACGAGTGATACTGTTATCATGACAATTTGCATATGAATGAGAGAAAAGAGTTTCCGGGCAGTGAGGCTACCAGGCCTAATTTGTTTTTTAACCTTACCTGGGGATCGCGCAGCATTTTCCGGCGGTTAGCGCGAATTGTCTCGAAGCAGGTGTCGGCGAGCTGTTTCAGGTCGGGGCGCCTGCGTGTTATCCATCTGAAAATGTGGAATGAAGCGCTGACCTTTCGGCTTAAGGCAGCCTGAGTCAGTTGGGGTGCGTTTACTTTGACCCAGCGGAGAGTGTTGTCGGTGACGGTCAGGCAGTCGGCACGGGCGTCGTCGTCGCTGTTCATGAAACTGCCGGGGTTATTTCTGTAGAAATAGAGCGGGGTTTCGGTGACGGCTATTGACCGTGCTTTGCAGAGCAGTGGAGTGGTGATTTCGAGGTCTTCGAACCGGATTCCGGTTTTGAACCTTATCGACGGGTTTTCAAACAGTTGGCGGCGATAGAGTTTGCCGCACGGAGAGTTGAGTGTCAGTGTTTGATAGAGGGATAGTTCGGCCGCTTTGATTCCAGGGAGACTGGTGAATTGAGTCACGGTAGTTGAGCGTGATGCCACCAGGGGAGAGTGGGAGCATGCCGCCGCCGCGATGTCGGCGCCGTCCAGCATAGGTGGCATTAGCAGCCGAATGAAGTCGGGGTTCAAAGTGTCATCGGCATCCACAAAGGTGATTATGTCACCTTTGCAGATGTCGATGCCTTTGTTACGCGCTGCCGAAACGCCGAGGTTCGGAGTTGAGACCAGAGTCACCCTCGGGTCGGACTGCTCTGCGTCGCGGCAAATGTTGAGTGAGTTGTCAGTTGAACCGTCGTTGATAAGGATCAGTTCGAGATCGGTCACGGATTGATTGAGGATGCTTGCTATAGCCTCCTCGAGAAACGCCTGGGCGTTGTAAACCGGAACGATCACTGACACCATGAGCTGATTCGTTGTTATTTGTTTTTCACGGCCATTGATGGTTCGGATTCGTTGTTGACGCGGTTGAGGGCGGTCACAAAATAGTATTCACCTTTCTTGGCCGGGAGATTGAATGAGTTTTCGTAGGTCACGGCGACGATGTTGGCGGGGTCGTTGACCGCTTTCTCGGGTTTGTTCTCGACAGAGCGGTAAACAACGAAGCGGTTTACGTCGGTTGCGGCGCCTTGAGTTTCGGGAGCTGTCCATGACATTACCCCGTTTTTGATTTTCACACCTTTGACTTTCGCGGGTGCTTCATCAGTGATCCAGGGGTAGGACGGGGGGAGAGCTATTGTGCTCTGCAGGTCGTTGGCCAATGAGTCGGCCACACCGCCGACGTTGCGTGTGATTGAGTAGCCGGGCCACCAGCAGTTGCCCTGGATGTTCTCACCTTTGCGGGTCAGTTCCACTTTGTGGCGGAGCTGAGTTTTCTGATTCGAGGGTTTGAGGTCGGGGAGTTGCATTGATTTGTTGACGTCCTGACCTATGTACATGTGTCGACCGTTGGCGTTTTTGTTCCACCAGTCAACGAGCACGAGGTAGGATGCGCGTTTGTGTTCCAGTTCCCAATAGAGCTGCGGGAGCATGTAGTCGACCCAACCGTTTTTGGTCCAGAGGAGCACGTCGGCGTAGAGTGCGTCGTAGTTTTGCAGGCCGTTAGTTTCACTTCCTCTGGGGTCAGAGCTTCTGTTACGCCAGATTCCGAAGGGGCTGACACCGAAGCGTACCCAAGGTTTTTTCTGAGCGATGAGTTTGTGGAGGCCTTCGATGAGCTGGTCGACATTCTGGCGACGCCAGTCGTCGCGTTTCATGCCTTTGCCGTATTTTGCGAAAGATTTTTCATCGGGGAACTCTTTTCCGGCGACTGGATAGGGGTAGAAGTAGTCGTCCATGTGGATTCCGTCGACATCAAATTCGTCGATATATCTGTTAGTCTTTGCGATGATACGGTCGATCTCTTCCTGCTTGTAGCGTCCTGTTCCATCTCCAAGATTCTCGATAGGATTGATC
>JAXJVW010000243.1:0-8490 GCA_036308365.1 Muribaculaceae bacterium | reverse complement strand
CCATGTCGTTTTTTTATGCCCTTTTCTCTCAAATAATATACTTGCGAAACTTAAATAAATTTAAACAGTTTCTTAGAGTCTGCCGCATAAAATAGAGCCGTGACAACCACACCCTTCTGACAGGTGTCGGTTGCCACGGCTCAATATCAAGTTCCCTAAGAATCAATACAGATGGTCATCCTCGATGATTTCGGCAGGAGTGATGGGTGTACGGTCCATTTTGCGCCAAACGACCCAAATGTAGACCAACACCACGGGGATGAATAGCGACACCCAACTCATCACCTCGAGAGTGAACAGCGTCGAAGAGCTGTTAGCGATGTTGAGCGACGAGCTCATGTCGGCCACCGAGGGGTAGTAGCAGGTGTTGTTGTAGCCCAGCGTTGCGAAAAGTGAGAGAATCACGAGGAATGTGCCGATTCCGGTGTACCAAATTCCATCGCGTTTTGTGGGTTTGAAAATCGACGAGATGATAGCGTAGAGCACCAGCAGCACACCCGCCACGAACGCCAGTCCGAACCACCACATGTCGATGAGGTTCATGAAATATTTATACTGAACCGGATAGACCATTCCCTGATCGTCATATTCATAGCCGATTGCGGTGAACAGCACGGCGAGGAAAGTGAGGAACAGCACCAGGAATATGCCAGAGTTGAGAATCATTGTGCGGCGATAGTGCGATGTCACTTCGGCATCGTCGGCGAGGTTGTTAAGGAAATAGAACGACGCCTGCATGCGAGCCAGATAGAGGACAGTGAAGCCGAGCAGCAAACAAGGGAATGAGGCGAGCGCCTCGAGGCCATGCCACTGCGACTGCCATGTTGAGATCACCGGAGCCACGCCGTTGAGGATGTTGCCTTTGTCGACCACGAAGTCGGCTCCGAAGAACATAGTTCCCACGGCCACTCCGAGGAGCACACATCCGAAACATCCGTTGATGAAGAGGAGCAGGTCGTAGAAGCGGGTGCCGAAAACGTTGCCCGGCTTGCGACGGAACTCATAGCTGAAAGCCTGGATGACGAAGCTTACCAGGATGAGCATCCAGAGCCAGTAGGCACCGCCGAAACTTGTAGAATAAAACAGGGGGAATGATGCGAAGAAGGCTCCGCCGAACACCACCAGAGTGGTGAAAGTCAGTTCCCACTTACGACCTAAAGAGTTCACGGTCATCTGCCGAGCCATGTTGTTTTTCTGGAACAGAAGCATTGACTGTCCACCCTGGACAAAGAGGAGGAACACCAGGAGAGCTCCCAACACGCTGATCAGCAGCCACCAATATGATTGTAATGCGCTAAGTGTCATATGTCAGTAAATTTAAAATGGGTGTCTGTTACAAAATTTCTTTTTTTGAAGCCTTGAAGATTTCACGGCATAGGATGCTCACGTCGGCGATGACCAGTGCGAGGAAAATGACCACGAACATCCAGAAAGTGATCTGCACCGAGCTGGCTTCGATGGCTGATATAGCGGCTCGAGCCGGCATCAGATCCTGGATTACCCATGGCTGACGTCCCACCTCGGCCAACACCCAACCGGCCTCACTGACAATCCAAACCACGGGGATCGAGAGAATACCCACCCAGTGGACGAACCGTTTGTTGAGCCACGACTGACGTTTGTAGACGCAGAAGAGCGCCACGGCGAAGAAGAGCAGCAGGTAACCGCCACCCATCACCATTATGTGGAACGAATAGAATGTAATTGCCACGGGAGGCACACCCTGCGCGGGGTCGGTGAAGTAGCCGTAGCCGAAGTAGGGATAGGTTTGCTGGAGCGTTGTCAATGCTTCGGCGCGCGCATGGGCGTCGCCGGCCTCAACCGCTTCATGGTAGCGTGCGAGCGCCTGCTGGGCCTCGCGTCCGAGCACCATTTTGTCAGCGTAGGAAATATCGGAGATAGTGTCGCCGTTGGCATCGACCACATTGTAGCCGTTGATCAGGTCGTTCATGCCCGGGACAAAAGTGTTGGCGTCGTGATTAGCCAGGATGCTGAGCGCATAGGGAATGTCGATGGAGAAGAGCATGACGTCCTCATCGTTTTCGAGTGTTTTGGCGGGGTTGAGCACACCGATTCCCACCAGGTCGGCCCCTACCTTACCGTCGTAAAGGCCTTCCATAGCGGCGAGTTTCATGGGCTGACAGCGGGCTACCTGAACAGCCGAGCCGTCACCGGTGTACATTGTCAGGAGCAATCCGACGAGTCCAACCCAACCGCCCATCTTGATGCTCATCAACGAGGCTTCGCGGTTTGAGCGACGCCAGAGCATGAAGCAGCTGACACCGACAACGAACACTCCTGCGAGCACCCAGCCGCTGAACACGGTGTGGAAGAATTTGTTGATAGCCACGGGTGAGAACACCACGTCGGCAAAGTTCACCATGACGTTACGCATCTGGTCGGGGTCAAACTCCATTCCGGCGGGATACTGCATCCAAGCGTTCGCCACCAGGATCCAGAGTGCGGAGAGTACCACACCGAGCGATGTTAGCCACGTAGCGGCCAGGTGGAACCCTTTGCTGACTTTGTTCCAACCGAAGAACATCACGGCGATGAATGTCGACTCCATGAAGAAGGCGAAGATGCCTTCGATTGCCAGGGGCGCGCCGAAAATGTCGCCTACGAACCAGCTGTAGTTCGACCAGTTGGTTCCGAATTCAAATTCGAGGATTATGCCCGTCGCCACTCCGCAGGCGAAGTTTATTCCGAACAGGAGCATCCAGAATTTGGTTAGTTTTTTCCACTTTTCAAGTTTTGTGCGATAATACATGGTTTCCATCAAAGCAACAATGAGGGAAAGACCGATAGTAAGGGGTACAAAAAGCCAGTGTACCATCGCCGTCAATGCAAATTGTGCGCGTGACCAGTCAACAACGCTCATCAAGTCGTTCATCGCTTTTCTTTTTAACGGTTTAAATTTAAGTTTCTCTCAAAAATTAATTAATATTATAAGTAACTCTCCGAGCTACGATTATTTTTGGTCTTTTTGGCCACTTTTTGATTTGTTCATCAGTCGCTCCTAAGCTCCTTCTTCATAAATCCAAAATCAATCCAAAAATCCTCAAAAATAATGCGTAGTCAATTTCTGAGAGGTACTTAGTGGTTTATTGATTATTTCGATAGTTTCTGTCCGGGTTCAGCAGTTCCGACCTTACGTGTTGAGCGCACTGATCGTCATCGGCACAATGTGATTTCAGGAAATCCGGAAAGAAGAATAGTTTGAGTACGGCAAAAATTATTATCAGTTTAATAATTATCAACGCCCACAGTTTCCGACCCACTGTCATGGACCGGAAACCGTCGGCGTAGAAGTTATAAATTGATCTTAACAAGTTTTATTATAATTTTGAATGTTGAATGACGGGGATCAGTTGTCGAAATCGTTGGTGAAGTATTCGTTAGATTCGTCGGAGTCTTCGTCGATGTTGTCGTCGAAGTCAGTGTCGTCCCAATCTTCTTCGTCGTAACCACCGTCGAAGTCGGCGTCATCGTCGTCGATGTGTGCGGGTTCGAAGATGAATTCATCTTCCTCGCGGACCCTGTGGTGACCGTCGAGCGGACGGTGGGTGATGGGGTTGTCGTCGATGCGGTTGTTTTCGTCGGTTATGGCTTCCCAGAGCATGTCCTTGAGTTCGGAAAGGCCCAGGCCGGTCACGGCCGAGATGAAGATGTGGGGAACACCTTCGGGGATTTGGGTTTCCATTTCCTGCATGAGTTCATCGTCGAGCATGTCGGATTTCGAGATTGCCAGCACTCGGGGTTTGTCCATGAGCTGCGGGTTGAAGCGTTCGAGTTCGGCGAGCAGAGTGTTGTAGTCGGCGGTTATGTCGTCGGAGTCGGCAGGCACCATGAACAGGAGCACGGCGTTACGCTCGATGTGGCGCAGGAAACGGAGTCCGAGGCCTTTACCCTCGCTTGCGCCCTCGATGATTCCGGGGATGTCGGCCATGACGAACGAGCGGTTGTCGCGGTAGGCGACGATTCCGAGCTGCGGTTCCATTGTGGTGAAGGGGTAGTCGGCGATTTTGGGTCGAGCGGCTGAAAGCGATGAGAGCAGGGTAGACTTTCCGGCGTTTGGGAAACCGACCAGACCGACGTCGGCCAGGAGCTTGAGTTCGAGGATGACACTTTTTTCAATGGCCGGTTCGCCGGGCTGGGCATAGCGGGGTGTTCGGTTGGTGGCGCTTTTGAAGTGCCAGTTTCCGAGTCCGCCACGACCGCCGCGGAGGAGTTTCACCTCCTCGCCGTCGTAGGTGACCTCGCAGAGGAATTCGCCTGTTTCCGCGTCGAAGACCACTGTTCCGCAAGGGACGTCGATGATGACATCCTCGCCATCCTTGCCGAAGCTACGGCCGCCGCTGCCGCTCTGACCGTTTCCGGCGAAGATGTGTCGGCGATATTTCAAGGGGAGCAGAGTCCACATGTTTTTGTTACCTTTGAGGATAATGTGGCCTCCACGGCCACCGTCGCCACCGTCGGGACCACCTTTAGGCACATATTTGGCGCGGTAAAAGTGGCGTGATCCGGCACCACCTTTGCCAGAACGGCAAAGGATTTTCACATAGTCTATGAAGTTAGAATCTGCCATAATTCATTCGTTTTGTTTATTTTAAATTTTTCAGATGCCGATGGTGTTTCATGAGTTCCTCGGCATGTCGGAAGTCGGCGGGTGTGCCCACGTCGATCCATGTTCCGTTGATGGGGAAATATGCTACTTTCATTCCGGCGTCGATTGCCTGCTCGATCAGCGTTGTGGCATCGGTCACACCTTTGGGGGGGAGAGTTCGGAGGAGTCGGTTGGAGAAGATGTAGATTCCGCCGTTTGCGAAGTAGGAGTAGGTTGGTTTTTCCTCTATTCCGGTTACGTCGCTTCCGGAGGTTGAAAGAATGGCGTATGGGACCGAAACGGTGTAGGGAATCGCTCCGATAGTCACGTCGGCCCCGGCCTGTTTGTGACGGAGATACATCTCCTCGAAACTGATTGTTGTGAGCAGGTCGGAGTTCATGACGATGGTGTCGCCCGTTTCGGGTGTGTCGGTCAGAGCAACGGCTCCTACGGTGCCCATCGGTTCATCTTCCCTGACGCATTTCACTTTGACCCCGGCGACGGGTTGTGCGAAATGTTCGTCGATTTTCTCGGCCAGATAGCGTGTGGCCACGGTTATGTCGGTGACCCCCACGCCTGCGAGGAGTTCCACGTTGTAGTCGATGATGGGTTTTCCGTCGATTTCGAGCAGTGGTTTCGGCACGGTCAGTGTAGCCGGGCGGAGCCGTTCGCCACGTCCACCGGCCATCAGCACGGCTCTGAGGGGGAGCATTGTGTGAGTGACGGTCAGGTCGATGATGCGGCTGATTGTTCCCTCGTTGGTGAGCTGTGGCACCAGGGTTATCCCCTTGTCACGGAAGAGTCGGAGGGTGTCGGGGTCGATGAGTCCCGGTTTGAATGCTTTGAAATCACGGTGCATGGCCTCGGTTACCGGGGCCTGGAGCACTACTCCTCTGAGCAGGGCTCTGCGCACGTCGCCATCGGTGAGAGTGCCCACCATTCGGCCATCGCTGTCAACGACGAAAAGTGTCATGGCCTGTCCGGAGAGGTTGTTGAGTTTTCCCAGGGCGGTTTTTAGCGTGGCCTCAGATGTTATGACGTGTAAATCCATATTTAAATCAGAAACAAAAAATCTGTTAACAATGTTTTGCGGAAGTGTCGTTTAAAATCATTTCCATGACGGCCCAGTCGATGGGGGTGTCGAGATCGAGTGAGCGTTCCGGGGGCATCACCACGGGGATTCGTCGGGTGAAGCTTCCCATGGGCATTTCTCGGATTGAGTTGGGGTTGATGACGTAGACGGCACCGTTGAATTCCCATGCCGGGGGTGCGTCCTGCCGTCGTGTGAGCAGTCCGTCGCCTTTAGATATGCGGAGATGTCCGGTGGCGGGGTCGGTCTCGAAGCAGTTGTAGTAGGGGTTTGAGCGCGCCTCGGTTACGGTGACCACCATGTCGACCTCGGGGGTGTAGAGTTGTTCGCATCGGGCCACGTCGTCGGCGGTGCGTAGTGGCGATGTCGGTTGTAGCAGGACTACCCGGTCGTAGTCGACAGACTGCTCGTCGGCCCAGCGCATGGCGTCGAGGATTACTTCGCGCGATCCGGCGGTGTCGGTGGCGAACTGTGGTGGGCGGGTGTAGTTTACGGGCAGGCCGTAGTTGCGGGCCACATCGGCTATTTCGGGGTCCTCGGTGCTCAGGATTATGCGTGAGTCGGGGGCGAGCTGGCGCGCCACGTCGATGGAGTAGCAAATGAGCGGTTTGCCGTGGAGTTTCTTTATGTTTTTCCCGGGGATACCTTTGCTTCCGCCACGGGCCGGGATTATGTAGATTGCTTTATTGTTCATTGTCGGGGAAGGTCGTAGAATTTTTTGATCTGCATTTTCGCCGGGTCGGCCTTGACTATTGCGTCGACCATTTTTGTCAGGGTGTCGGGCTGATAATAGGGGTTTACGGCTTCGCGGGCCATGGAGCGTCCCGAGGGGGAGAGTGCGAGGCTGATGGCCCGCGCGATGCTGTTGGTGTCGGGGTCGCAATGAATGACTGATGGTGCGGCGATGCGTCCGCGCTGGCGAATGCCGATGTCGACGGTGGGGATGTACATCGAGGGAACCTCAACGATTCCGCTTGAGGAGTTTCCGACCACTGCCGCCACATATTTCAGGGCTGACAGATAGCGGGTTCGTCCCAGCGACGGCACTATTTTGACTCGTGAGGGGTTTTCAGCGGCATAACGTTCGATGGCCCGGATTATGACCCGTCCGTCGGCGTCGTTGTTGGGATATGTGATGAGTATTTTCTTGTCGGGGAACAGGTTGAGCGCATTGAGCAACGCCTCGATTGATTCGGCGGTTGAACGGTCGTCGCGGGTGGCGGGGTGCATGGTGACGAGCAGAGTGTCGGCATCGATGTCGAATCCTACCGACTGGGCGAGTTGGCTCCGTGACATCAGTGGTGCGTTGAGGATGTTGTGGACACCTATGGCCCCGGTGTTGATCACTGAGCCGGGCTGCTCGCCCATGGCAATCACCCGTTGGCGATAGGTTTCGGTGGCCACGAGGTGGAGCGATGAGAGTTTGGTGATGGCGTGGCGGATGTTGTCGTCGATCGCCCCTTCCGAGATTTCGCCACCGGCGATGTGGATTATGGGAATCCTCATCACGGTAGCCACCGAGGCCACGGCGAGCATTTCGTAACGGTCGCCGAGGATAAGGATCATGTCGGGATTGACTTTGGTGAATGCGTCGACCATTCCGGCGGCGCATCGGGCCATGGCGGCGGCGGTTTCTGCTCCAGAGTCGCCCGTGGCGTGCATGGGGACTGTAGCCTCGATTGCGAAACCGTCGGCACGGATTTCGGCGAGAGTGTCGCCATATGTTGGGTCGAGGTGCATGTTTGTCGCTATAACCGCCACATTCACACTGCTATTGCCACACAATGCTTTTGCCACCGGGGACAACAAACCCCAGTCGGCGCGTGTACCTGTCACAACTGCTACTTTCTTCATTCCACAAATTTAACCCTTTTTTTGATAATAGTCAATTCTTATTTGCTATATTTGCAAAAAATTTCTAAACAAAATAACAACATGAGACTATTAAAATCAATCTTTGCCACTTCTTTGTTATTGGCTACATCCGCAGCGATGGTGTCATGCAGCGACAATGATGATGAAGACGCCCTGCTGTTACTTCCGTTCTATAACTCAAAAATTGAATTCAGCGAGGAAACCAAAGCATGGGACGAATGCTACGACGAGTCTTCGGTTAACGATCTGGTGTACTCAGGTTTCAAATTCTCACACTCGGCTAATGCCGCATGGCAGAGCTGGAATGGTTTCTGTCCGTCCATATCAAAGGATAATGCCGACAGCAATCCTGACTGGGTGGCTCATCAGTGGGGCTCAATCACCGGTGGCGGAGTGTTTGTTGACGTTCCTTACATGCTCTGTTTCTGGGATTCATTCAATGAGGCCGATGAGAGCGTGATTCCGAAGAATCCGAGTTTGTCAATAGAGTTCACTGATGCTAATCTGAAATATTTCTATCCTCAGACAGTGGCTTTGACCAACACTACATGGGGTTATTACGCAATGAAAGATGGCACTGCTTTCAACCGTCCTTTTGAGCCTGGCGACAAGTTCACCGTGGTTATCATCGGTTTGCGCGACGGGGTTAAAACCGGCACTGTGGAGTTCGATTTGGCCGACGGCACCAACATTCTCAAGGAATGGAAAGACTGCGACCTGCGTTCACTGGGTAAGGTCAACCAGCTGGTTTTCCGCATGAGATCGACCGACGTGGGTGAGTGGGGTATCAATAACCCGACTTACTTCTGTTTGGATGGCTTCCGCCTGAAGTTTGAGGATTAATGAGCTAATCATTTAGAAACTGTTTAAAATTTATTTTATCTTGTCTTTGAGAGTCTTGTCAATATATTTATAATCT
>JAXJVW010000242.1:0-1673 GCA_036308365.1 Muribaculaceae bacterium | reverse complement strand
GTCACAACGCCGATGCTGTTACGCACATAGTTTATGCATCGGTCGGCGTTTGCGGTGATACCTTCCACACAACGGGTGCGGAGAGTTTCGAAGCCGTTGATCATGAGGTCGACAGATTCGAAGTCGCACTGAGCCATCACCGGTTCCATGGCGTTGAGTTCCATCTGAGCCGCTTCGCCCGACATGGTCACGCAGAGTTCATTGCCGATGACCTTGTAGCAAATCTGGTTCATCACTTCGGGGATGACGGGATTAACCTTACCGGGCATTATTGAAGAACCGGGTTGCATGGCGGGCAGATTGAATTCGGCCAGACCGCAGCGGGGGCCGCTGGCGAGCAGTCGCAGGTCGTTGCAAATTTTGTTCATCTTGACAGCCACACGTTTCAGGGCCGAAGCGTAGCCCACCAGGCATGAAGTGTCGGAGGTGGCGCCAACGAGGTCGGCTGACAGTTTGATGTTCCATCCGGTTATTTCGGCCAATTGCTCCACGCAGCTTTCGGCGTAGCCCGGTTCGGCGCATATGCCGGTGCCGATGGCGGTGGCGCCCATGTTTACGGTCAGGAAGTCCTCGGCTGCTTCATCGAGATGGCGCAGTTCGTCGGTCAGGATGGCGGCGAATCCGCTGAAAGTCTGACCAAGGGTCATGGGCACGGCGTCTTCGAGCTGAGTGCGTCCCATTTTGATTATTCCTTTGAACTCTTCGGCTTTCGCACGGAATGCTTCGATCAGGGTTTTGAAGTGCTTCATGAAGCGCAGGTGGGCGAAGTACATGCCGATGTGAATTGCTGTCGGGTATGCGTCGTTAGTTGACTGAGAGCAGTTCACGTGGTCGTTGGGCGAGCAGAATTTGTATTCGCCTCTGTGGTGTCCCATGATTTCGAGGGCGCGGTTGGCGATGACCTCGTTGGCGTTCATGTTTGTGGTTGTTCCGGCACCACCCTGAATCATGTCGACGGGGAACTGGTCGTGGTGCTCACCGTTGATGATTTCGTTGCAGGCCTGCTGAATCGCGGCTGATTGTTCGTCGGTCAGAAGTCCGAGTTTATGGTTTGCCCGAGCGGCCGCCAGTTTAGTTATGGCCAGACCCTTGATAAACTCAGGGTATTGGTTGAGGTGGAAGTGTGAGATGTCAAAGTTTTCGATTCCTCGAAGGGTCTGCACGCCGTAGAGTGCGCTGTCGCAGATTTCGCGTTCACCAATCAAGTCGGATTCTATGCGAAAACCCGCCTTACATTTGTTTTCCATAAGGAGTGTTTTTTGGTTTGAATTGTGTTTATGGTAAGTGTCTGGTAATAGAGAGGAGGGGGTGACCTCCGTCGGTTTTATCCGGCAAAATTAGTTATTCAATTTTAAATTTCCAACTTTTATTAATTAAAATTTTGACATATTGCAATCTGTTATATCCAAAATAACATTTCAGTCGCAGTAATTGTTGTCAATTTTCTCATTATTTCAGGGTTTGTTATAGGGCAAAGGTGAAATTGGTCAAATTTAGCCACCATTCGTCTGAGTGTTGAACTTTCATTATGTGATAAAATTTACTATATTTGTAAACGAATTATTAATTGTAAATTACTACTGGTGCGATAAAATCGCGTTAGTTTAAAAATCATCAAATAAAGAGAGTTCTTTGACATTTTGGTTTGAATTGATAGATGAGCCTTGCTTGGT
>JAXJVW010000241.1:0-2310 GCA_036308365.1 Muribaculaceae bacterium | reverse complement strand
GATGTCACCGGGCTTGAGTTCGTCGCCGTCCTCGAGCATGAGGTGAGCGCCCACAGGAAGTGCGTAGGTTTTGATCACGTTGCCTGCGTTGTCAATGATCTGGGCTTCGGGAACTTTTGTGCGGTCGCGTGATTCGATGATGATCTTATCCTGGAGACCTGACTGTTCGTCGTATTCCACACGATAGGTGACGTTTTCGGTGAGGTTCTCGTATTTGATTTTACCACCGGCTTCGCTGACGATCACGGAGTTGAAGGGGTCCCATTCGCAGATGACGTCGCCTTTTGACACTTTGTCGCCGTCGCTGAAGTAGAGTTTTGAACCGTAGGGGATGGTGGCGTTGGTGAGCATCATCTTGGTGTTGGGGTCCATGATGCGCAGTTCGCCGAGACGTCCGATGACGACTTCAACGTTGCGTCCTTTGGCATCGACTTCGTCGGTTTTGACGGTTCGGAGTTCTTCAATTTCGAGTGTACCTTCGTAGCGTGATGTCACGGAGTTGACGGCCGCGATGTTTGAGGCCACACCACCGACGTGGAATGTACGGAGTGTCAGCTGGGTACCGGGCTCGCCGATTGACTGCGCGGCGATTACGCCGACGGCCTCACCGAGCTGAACCAGACGGTTGTTGGAGAGGTTGCGTCCGTAGCATTTGGCACATACGCCTTTTTTGGATTCGCAGGTGAGCACTGAGCGGATTTCGACACTTTCAATGGCTGAGTTGTCAATGCGGTCGGCTGCGGCGTCGTTGATTTCTTCGCCAGCCGCGACGATGACTTCGCCGGTTTCGGGGTCGATGATGTCATGGACTGACACACGGCCGAGGATTCGCGCGCCGAGCGAAACGAGCACTTCGTCGTTTTTCTTGATTTCGGTGCAGACGAGTCCGCGGAGTGTTCCGCAGTCTTCTTCGTGGATAATTACGTCGTGGGCCACGTCGACCAGACGGCGTGTGAGGTAACCGGCGTCGGCGGTTTTCAACGCTGTATCCGCCAAACCTTTACGTGCACCGTGGGTTGAGATGACGTACTCGAGCACTGACAGACCTTCCTTGAAGTTGGCCAAAATGGGGTTCTCGATGATCTGACCGCCTTCGGCACCTGCTTTCTGGGGTTTTGCCATCAAACCACGCATACCGGCGAGCTGACGGATCTGGTCTTTTGAACCACGGGCGCCTGAGTCGAGCATCATGAAGACTGAGTTGAAACCTTGATTGGCTTCGGTCATCTGTTTCATGAGCACGCTTGTCAGTTTGGCGTTGACGTGTGTCCAAATGTCGATGATCTGGTTGTAGCGTTCGGTGTTGGTGATGAAACCCATTGAGTAGTTGTTCATCACTTCTTCAACCTGGTCGTAGCCTTCCTGAACGATCGCTTCTTTTTCGGCGGGGATGATCACGTCGCCGAGGTTGAATGACAGACCGCCCTGGAATGCCATGCGGTAGCCGAGGTTCTTGATGTCGTCAAGGAACTGGGCTGAGCGGGGTATACCGCATTTTTTAATCACGCGTGAAATGATGTTACGCAGTGATTTTTTTGAAAGGATTTCGTTGACGTAGCCTATTTCGCGGGGAACGAACTGGTTGACGAGCACGCGGCCCACGGAGGTGTTCTCCACCAGGTGTTTGATGGGGTTTCCGTTTTCGTCGATGTCGTCAACGACTACGCTGACGGGGGCGTGGAGTGTCACGCGGCCTTCGTTGTAGGCGATTTCGGCTTCTTCGGGTCCGTAGAATTTGAGTCCTTCACCTTTGTCGCCTTTGCGGAGTTTGGTGATGTAGTACAGACCGAGCACCATATCCTGTGAGGGGACGGTGATGGGGGCTCCGTTGGCGGGGTTGAGGATGTTGTGGGCACCGAGCATGAGCATCTGCGCTTCGAGGATGGCTTCATTGCCAAGGGGCAAGTGGACGGCCATCTGGTCACCGTCGAAGTCGGCGTTGAATGCCGTACAAGCGAGGGGGTGGAGCTGGATTGCTTTGCCTTCGATCATTTTGGGCTGGAAGGCCTGAATGCCGAGACGGTGCAGTGTCGGGGCGCGGTTGAGCAGCACGGGGTGTCCTTTCATGACGTGTTCGAGGATGTCCCACACTACGGGTTCTTTGCGGTCGACTATTTTTTTGGCTGATTTGACTGTTTTTACGATGCCGCGCTCGATGAGTTTGCGGATGACGAACGGTTTGTAGAGTTCGGCGGCCATGTTTTTGGGTATACCGCACTCGTGCATCTTGAGCTCGGGACCTACAACGATTACTGAACGTGCTGAGTAGTCGACACGTTTACCGAGGAGGTTCTGACGGAAACGACCTTG
>JAXJVW010000240.1:0-19882 GCA_036308365.1 Muribaculaceae bacterium | reverse complement strand
TAAAAATAAGCGGATTGGCTAATTTTATAGCCAACCCGCGTTTATGTTACGTGGATATGTTGCCGAATTATGGTTTAAGCATATAAAACGCCCCGGCAAGAGGGGGATTTCTTGTCGGGGCAAGGGGTTGAGTGGGGATTAGTAGAGGTGGATGCAGGTTACGTCGGCTGTTTTGACGGCGTTGGGGAGATCGTCGGTGTCCTTCGAGAGAGCGATGGCGAGGTGTTGAATTTGGTGTGTTCTGCCGAGTTTCATCAGGAATCTGATGAAGTTGCCGAGGTGCTCGATGAGGTAATCATCGCCTTTGTCGGTGGTGACGTAGCAAAGTAGGAGCACATTATCTGGGAGATTTAGCATTCTTCCCTTGCTCGTCAGTGCAGCAACTGCGGTTGAGAATGTAGGGTCGTTGGATTCGAGATTGGCACCATTGGTGTACTCTTTGTAGGTAAAGGCGGAGGGTGTGGTACCATAGTTATCGGCGAGATACTTCTCTACTTCGGAAAGCGCATTTTGCAGGCGTTGGTATGAAACAGGCGAGTCATGAGGTGTGGGTTCTTTCGGATCTTCTTGGGGTGTCTTGTGGCCGAAGATGGCTTTCACACGGGAGAGGAGTTGGTTGAGATTCTGAGATATGTTCATTTCTTTGAGCTTTTAGTTTGAGAATTGAGTTCGTTGATTTTTTGTTCAAGGCGGTTCTTCTGCTCGATTGCGCGGGCGGTTTGACTACGTCTTCAATCGGCTGCACTCTCCAAATCCTTAAGCAAGCTTTGGATTTGTGCTCGTTTGCGCGATTGTTCTTGCACTCTTTCTTCGTAGGCTCGGACTTCTGCCTCTATTTGTTTCACCTTCTTCGGGTCGTGAAACCAGCTTTCGATGCTGTCGAGTCCTACTGTTCCGACACCTCCATTCATCAGGATGTAATGGTACTTGATGTCGGATATTCTGCATTGCTCTATGCGTCCTTCCTGCCAGAAAGTCATTGCGAAAAACAGGAGCGTTGAGAATATGGTGAAGCCAAGGGTGAGATACCACTGCCATGATTCGCGTGCTATACGGATAGTCTTTTCGACTTTCTGCACAGGAGGATTAGCCCTGAAGTCATCAAACTTCTGGCTGAATTCATCCTTAAATTCTGTGATTGAATCGCAGATTTGGTCGGTGGATTGGTTGACAGCTCCCTCGCAGTTCTCAGTTGAAATTCTAATCGCATGAGTGTAGAGCACGAGGTTATTGTCCAGTTCATCCTTGAACTTGGCGAGATCATCAGTGGTGGCGCAGTTGAGTTGCGCTTCTTTGATTTCGTTGCAGGTGCCGGAGAGTGTACCTAATTCTTCGGCGATGTTACCGAGGAAACCCTCGGTGGGATTTTCATTTTCTTTACTCATTTTTCTTTTTTTGTAGGGTTAAACACTGCGGCCTTTGCGTTTGGCCTTTTTGCGGCGGCGTTCCATCTCGTTGTTCATAGCCTCCTGTTCGGGGTCGTAACCGGGCCCGAGTTTGAACATGCTGCCGAGTCCTTCGGCGAGATTTTCGCCGATTTCAAGCCCGGCTTCTATCACTTTTGATGCTATGCTTGGCTCTTGTTTTTGAACCTTTGCAGCTACGTGACGGGGTGCTGGAGTAGAGGTGGATACCGTTTGAGAACGTCCGTTTTTATTCTCGTTAAGTATGCGGTCGATGTTGGCGAAAGAGAATTTTCTTTTTTTCGCAACCTCCGAAGCCTTGAATTTATGCTTACCTTTCACGAAGGATAGTCCCTAGACAATGGTAGTTCCACGACGGTACTTTTTTCGGAGTGACACACCGTTTTTGGCAAGTTCTCGCTGAAAAGTGGTCCAGTCTTTGGCGACTTTCAGTGCATCGCGGACGGCTGTATATACCTCCTGCTTGGCTTTGTCTTGGCCTTTGAGTCGGTGAGTTTTCACCTTGTCGCGTCCCTCTCCGAAGGTCAGGCCATACTTCAATTTAAGTTCCTTGCAGATGTCATTGCTGCGGTAATATTCCCAGCTGTCGCTGACGCATCTGCCGTCATTATCCACGCGGTTGAAGACGATATGGCAGTGAGGATGCTCCTTATCGAGGTGTCGGGCGATGATAAACTGTGTGTTCTTGATGCCCATCCGCTCCATATATTCGAGGGCGAACTTCACCATTTTATCATCGGTGAGGATTGCTGAATCCTCAGGTGAATAGGACAGCGAGATGTGGCCGACCCAATGTTGAACACGCTGGTTGAGATGTCGCTGACACTCAAAACCGTTGATAATATCCTGAGGCGTGTCGGTTAAAACGCCCTCGGCGTATAGTAGCCGAGCCTCTTTGCCGGGTTCATCCACGGCGAGCGCGTAGCGGACGCATCCGCCAAAATCGCTCCCTTTAGTTATGCTTCCAATCATTTGACAAGTTGTTGTAAAGGGTTTTCAATTCCTTGCTGCGGGCCTGCACTTCCCAGCTCACGAGCTTGAAGTCTTTGGTTGCGTTGGCTACCGTAGCAAGCTGATTCAGGTTGTTGCTCATGCTCCCAATCTGACGAAGTATCGCCATATCTTCTGGCGTGGCGAGTGCCGTTATCTTCGCGTTGAGCAGTGCCCGTCGCCAGAAATCCGACAATTTTCTGCCGGCTTTACGGCAATTTTCAACTACCTGCTGATACTCTTCTTCTGTGAGCCGGACGCTCACAACCCGGAGTTTCTTGGGCTTATCAGCCGCATTCTTTGATGCGGTTTTTCTCTTTGTAAAAGTCATGTTGTGACAGAGTTCTGAATGAATAAATCAGTTGACTGTGACCATCGGGAGCGTAGTCTGTCACCCGGTAACGGAGGGTACAAGGTCGGCAAAAGTTTACGTTGCCACTACCTTGCTACCCTACGTTTCTCTTCAGGTAACGCTTCGCGTGGCGCTCCGATGGCTATGCCATTTTTGTTATAGTCGCTATGGCGATTAGAACGACTTGCTGATTATTGCGAACCAGCTTCCGTAGTTGTCGGCGTTGCCGTCGAGATGCTCGTTGATGATGTGCTCAACGAAGCTGCTGATGCTGTAACCCGAACCGCCGAAGATGCGGGCAATCTTGTCCACGCGCTCAAACGTGTCATTGCTGATTGCCACCTGATGCTTGTTGTCCTTGCCGAGTTTAATCGGAGCGAAGAAGGCCGTGCGGTAATCTTCGAGGTCGAGCTTGCGCTGCTTGGCGTTGGGGCGCGACGGTTTGGGTTGAGTGGCCGCACCAGTCTCAGCAGATTGCTGAGTTTCGGGGATGATAGAGTTTTCCATAGGATTCTCAATTTTAGAGGGGTTAGACATTGGGGGATTTTTAGGTGCGTCAGTCATTTCAGATGACTGAACAGCGGGATTTTTCGATGTTGCCATATCTATCAGTTTTGTTGTGGACTTTTGTCCGGTTGATAATCTTCGATGCCAACAAGCTCCAGTTGTAGCGACTCAACGAGTTGTTGCAATGCAGGATTTCGTTGCATCATTTGTTCAAGTATGCCGTGTGGAGTCTGCTCGGCGATGAGATAATCGGCGATGTCAAGACCATGCGCCCGTTCTTCATTAGTAGCCATCTGTTCAAGTTTTTCAAACAGAGTTGCCTTAATTCCCAACTCATTGAAGATGGTCATTCGTTTTCGCCATTCTTCGGTAGCGTTTAGGTCGGGAACGAGTATCACTTCTCTACCTTGGAGTGACTTGATGGTCTCGCGGTTCATGCAACTGCATTTGCCTCCGGTAGCGAGCCACAGGTATTGCGGAAGGTAATGTGTTGCCAAGATTGCCGTCTTCTCACTCTCCATCAATGCCACCGGCTTGTCGCGGATGTGGGGCAGAAGATGCTCACCGAAGAAGCATTGATTGAGCCGGAAATCAGTCATCCGAAGTGCAGAGTGTACCCATGTGATGTGAGGATATGGTTCCTGCACACGGTGTCCGGTCAATCGGTCATAGAGCATAATCTTGCCACCTCTGACATCTCCGTCAGCAGAGATTTGCCAGAATACCGTAGCTCCATTCCAATGTTTCGATGTGCCAACACGATACATCTCCATCAGTCGGGTTGCTTCATCTTTACCGATAACTGTCGAGATAAAACCGAACAGATTGTTCCGGTCGTAGCCGCGCATTGTTGCGACGACTAAAGAGTGGTCAAACTTCTCCATCGGCAGTAACATTATTAGTGGAGTAACACGACATCTTACGATACCAACCTTGGCGGATTCGCTTGAACAGCGTGTTCTGATTGCGGGTGAGAAACATCTTGAACGTGTGGCCTTTCATCCCGAACCGTTCAGCGGTCTTGATACCGTCGCCAGTCGAGAACTCATCGGTGAGATGGTCATAGACAGTGCGGTGCAAGTCATTCAGTTTCTCCTCGCTTACGCAGGTGATAACAGCAAGTGCGTTCTGACGGAAATATTCAGCCAACCGGATAGCACAATCAACATCATCAGCCTCGATTAACTCCGGACTTTGGGGGTCGTCAGATACTGCCCATCGTGCCATGCAGAGTATCAGACAGAAGCGAAACACATAGATTTCGAGCTTACAAAAGAAACTGATAACATTGTCGCTCATCTCATTGTCGCACAACTCGGCATTGCGATGTTGCCATACATAGAGCGATTTCTTCGCCTCGTTGTCAAACCGAATGATTACAGGCTGCGGCTCCTGATTCTCGTTGAGATTACAGGGCACAGATAGAAGTCGGTTGAGGATACGTTCCCAGTCACGGTCAAGGTCTTCACGTACTTCTTCCTCATTCCATCTCGGCTTATTGCTTGTCTTGGTCATAGCGAACAGTATGCGGTCGATGAAGCCGTTGGCTGCTCGTTCACCATTGGCAAGTTCAGTCAACAGACGTTTCTGAATTGTGCCGACCACCGAGATGAATGGAATTTTGATGAAGATAGAGTTCTGAGAATTTTTGCGATCTGACATCGTCGTGCTACCATTGAATGCCGAAAGCCAGAATTGTTCCTCTGAACCGTTGTTGTAGCGCGTGAAGTTTTTGAACCACGAGGCCAATTCATCAACCCAGAGGCATAGCCCTCTCGGATTATGTGAATGAATCACGCTCAATCCCTCCTGCGTCACATCCGATACCAGATAACGCAAGCGTTTAGGCTCCTTCGGGAACTGGTCATAACCGGCATTAACTCTCTCCTTGCGACTCATGGCGATGGCTTCCTGATACGTGCGAAACTGTTTCTGGTATTCTTGATTATTTTTCCAGTCTGCGTTGACCAAGGGGCGCATTGCGAAATTGAGCGGATGAGATTTGTTGGCACCGGGGCGACCTACGATTGCCATGTAGATTATGGCTGATTCCCGCCAGTTGCGTTTCACTTCCACACGATGGGTATTTCCGATTGCCACAGAGATAGCCGCAAGCATTGCCGAAGCGGTGTAGTCGATGGGGAAGCCACAACTGGTGTGCAATTCCAGAACTATGCGTTGCAGTTTTGCCGGAAACACATCTATAGGAAAGTCTGATGCTGTGGCAGAGTAATGGCTCGCCAATGCACTGATGACTGTGTCGGGAGTAATATTCTTTTCCATAGCCATCAGAAGTTATAGCCTCCGCGTGGACGGCGTTTCATACCTGCGGTGACAGCCGCCACCTGTTCTTCAAATAACGGAGCAACAGCGTGTTTGCGCCCGTTCTCAATCCATGCGTATAGCTCATCCTCATAAAAGTAGAGGAGCTTGCCGCGCTTGTAGCTCGGAATGGGGTCATTCGGAGCTTTGATTGCGCGGTAGAGGGTCGAAAGTGACTTGCCGATAATCGTGCAAGCCTCTTTCGCGTGAACGATTCTCCGGGAGGGCTTGTGTTGTTTGAAAGGGTTGGCCGCGCCTACCTTTTCAAGTAACTCAAGCACCCGGTCGAGTTTCTCTGAGAGACCGCTTACCACATGTGGCAGCTGGTCGAAGGTGATTGTGGATGTTTCCATATTGCTTTACGATTTTTATTTCGTTTTGAAATTATAATCGCAAAGTAAGATGGTGAGTTGGCGGTGACCTAATTCACATTCAATTAACGCGATAATAACCGAACTGTAGAACGCAACCTATTGGGATTAAATATCTTGCGTCAAAAAGAATTTATATGGTGATTAAAATTATTTTGGAGTGATTTTGCGGTGAGAATTGACCGGTGGATGAAAGTATTTAGTGAGTGTGTCCGGAAATGATTAATTTTGCAGTATGATTAGCCAAACCACAACATACGCCGAGACCGAGCGTCTGATTTTACGCTCTTGGAAACCGGATGATTTACCTTTGTTTGTTGAAATGAACAAAGACCATCGGGTTATGAAGTTTTTTCCAGCACTATTAATGGAGGAAGAGACGAAAGCCTTCTATAACCGTATTCAAGATGAATTTATTAGAAACGGTTGGGGGCTTTTTGCGGTGGAATTAAAATCCACAGGACACTTCATTGGTTATGTCGGGCTTCATGAGATTGGTTTTGACGCAGAATTTACACCCGGCGTTGAAATTGGGTGGAGATTGGCCGCTGATTATCACAATAAGGGATATGCTACCGAGGCTGCGAAAGAAGTTTTGCGATTGGCAAAGAGCAAGGGAATAGAACGATTATTCTCTTTCACTGCGGATATAAATAAACCATCCGAGCGAGTGATGCAGAAAATAGGTATGGAAAAGGTTGGGGAGTTTGACCATCCGAAACTATCGGCAGAATCTCCGTTATGCCGACATACCCTATATCGAATTGATTTATAGCAAAAAAGCGGATAACACCGGCGATTACCGATATTATCCGCTATGATGGCGCGTGTATCTGATTATTTCTTATTGAGTATCGATAGATTGATGTTACCGTAACGCTGGAAGTGAGCAAAGAGCTTATCCATTTGGTCGGCAGTATGGATTGGAATCCTCTCCTTTGTTGATTTGCTTTCACGGAGTTTTTGCTCTATGGTTTTCACGGCAGTGCTCTCAAAAGGTTTCTCAAAGACTTTCTTTACGAAACGGGCGATTATGCCACCCTGTAAGCGTAGGAACTTTCCAACATTGTAGCCCAAGTGCTTGAGGTCTTCTTTGGTGAGATGATTGCTGCGGAGATTCACCGGGGTGAACGGTGGCATCTCATGCACAGTCCATATCTTTGCGTTATGGTGTAGTTTCTGAAGCTCTTCCGCTTCAAGATACGGCTGCATCATTGTTGTGATATAGGCACAGAGAAAACCGATTTGAGCGAGGCTATATTTCATATCTTCCTCTTTCAGTTCTTCATGAGCCGCATTGCATTGATGATGCTGTGAAAGAAGTTTATCCTGCAATTCAGAATATTCCGCCTGAATTTTCGGCGTCTTTATTAATTCTTCGATCTGTGGCCCAGACAATGGGTCTCCATCGGCTGTGATATATACATTCTCTTCCCATTCCTCAATCAGAATCTTTCCGTCATCTTTCTTGATGCGATTTTCTCTTGCAATTCTTACAAAGCATCCTTCACCATCAACTTTCGGCACAATGCGAGGTACACGGCGGATTCCCAAATCAAGTTCTTTCTTGATATGCTTGGGCTGGAGTTCATACCATTCATTATACAAATCCTCCAACGATGCTTCATCATAGTAGAATTCACCGAGATAATAATCAAAATAGGGGTATTTTCCTCTTGCCTCACGTCGTTCTTCGAGGCTACCATATTCACGGATATTATCTTCAAGATTGGCAAACACGACATCGTCAATGTCAACAACCTCAATTATGGTAAGCGGTTCTGGATTTTCGGCAATCATTACAGAATCGTCAATGAGTGAATCCTCTTGTGCTGAAAATTCCATTATTTGAGATTCTATTGGGGAAGGTATAGCAATCTGCTCACCGGAGGTAGTCTCGGCGATTACAACGGTTTCCTTTTTACGGAAGAAATTGGAAATGGCACGGGAGAAATATTCAACGACGGATTGAAATCCGAGGTACAGGCTAACGAGAAGAATGAAGATGACACCGAAAAGGACATTTCCGGTAAAAGCATCGGTGCCAAACTTGTAGATGGCAACGTGACGAATGAGCAGAGCGAGAAGTCCGATTCCGGCTATTACAGCACTCCAGAGAATAATCGTGTCCCGGCTTGGGGCATTTTTCATATTGGGTGGGGTGTTAAATGATTAAACATCTATAAAGACAATTTAACCCCTCGGATTGTTCGCAACCAAAATGTTAAAAGGGGCGGGGATCAATGCTGATCTCCACCCCAAATTTTACTTTCGCATGATTTTTTCGATTCCTTTCCAATCGAACCCCCAGTAGGTTTTACCATCACCGGAAAAACAATATACATCGCTTACCTCGCGGAGGCTGTGCGGTGGTTCGTAACCAGTATTGATGGCTTGTTTAGTCCTGTGCCGAAAGATTCGGTTTGCGATTCGCTTGTCATCTTTCTGAGAATCAGCGAATGTGCTCATTGGAGTTTTTCTTCTACTTCTACTCATATATGTAAGAGTTTATGCCTGTCGATTGGACAGACAGATTAAACACTTACATTTTGTCGAGATATAATAAATCTTTGTACATAGACTGTATTTATAGAGATATAAGTTTCACAATTTATAGAGATATAAGTTTCACACCGAGTGCTTCTGAAATTTTTGCTATGGTTCGTAATGTGAAATTGTGTGTTCCACCAAGCCATCGGGAAACCTCGGCCTCGGTCTTGCCCATTTGTCTTGCAAGTTGTTTTTGAGTGATATTCCTCTCTCGTAGGATTGCATCAATCTTGTCGGCCAGAGCAAAAGACATGTCAAGTTCCATCTTGACATCATTTGGAATCTGAGCCAGACATTCCTCAAATAGCTGTGTTGTCGATTTCATAGCTCAAAAGTTTTATCATTAATTCCATCAAGACTTGTCTCTTCGACTTTAATAGAACCTTCTTTTTCTGCGGCCTTCAACAAAGCGTCGAATTTCTGCAAATCAATGACGTATCCGTTCAGTTCAGCATTCTCATTATAAGTTTTGGTTTCTTTAATACCACCATTGCCAAGAATGAGAATCTTGTCTGACAGTCTGAGGCAATAAAGTCTAAGCTTACCGGAGTCTATAGGAAGTGCGCATACACGATCAGAAAATTTTCCCTCTGGTCTGAAATAGCGTTCAAGGACTCCATTTTCCAATATTTTTTGTAACGCATATAGAATTAGTTGATAATCTCTCTGTAATTTGCCATTATCCTTGAACCGTGTCAAAAATTTAGCAAATTCGGAGAGATTGTCATCTTCGAATATTATAGTGTAAAGGCTTGCTGTAGGCGAAGCCTTCACCGGTTCTATTTTTGCAGTTCTTTTCATAGCTCTATTTCTTCTCTGCAAAGATATAACAAATTTGCGACATAATTAGCTTTTATGCTAATTATTTTATTTTAGTGTGATGCTGTTGGCGGCATCGCGTTTCTTTTGATTAACGACTTCGGCGTAGATCTGCGTTGTGGCTACGTTCTTGTGAGTGAGCATCTTTGAGACGGTGTAGATGTCAGTGCCGTTGGTGATCAGCAGGGTGGCGTAGGTGTGGCGCAGGCCGTGGAAGGTGATTTTCTTGGTTATACCGGCGGCTTTCAGCCAACTTTTGAATGGCTCGCGGGTATGGGCGCGGCTCAATCCTTTGAATACGAATCCACGGCTCGGTTCTCCGCAATATGATAATGCTTCCTCGCTGAGAGGCAGTGTTGCTTGTGTTTTGGTCTTCTGAGTACAGATACGCATACAGTGACCTCCATCAGGCGACACCTCAATGTTATCCCATTTCAGCTGAAGGATGTCGCTGATGCGCAAGCCGGTGAGACAAGCAAACAATGATGCCCGTTTCAAAACATCTACTTTGCAGGGCGTGGCGGCGAGTTTCTTGATTTCTTCGATTTCAAGGAAGTTGATTTTCGGCTCCTCCCAGTCAATGGATTCTAAGTGGTCATTGATATTCTCATTGAGCAGACCCTCTTTATAAGCCATTTTAAGCAGGGCTCGGAATGTTGACCAATATCCGGCGGCGGAGTTGGTGGCGATTTTAGCATACTTCTTTTTCTTGACGCGCAGACTGAGGATGTGGCTCCGGAAGTCGTTGCATAGGCCGATGGTCACATCTTTCACGAGGCACCGGCCATTGGTGAACTCGCAGAAGTGTTTATAGACAATCTCCCACTTCTGATATTTCGATTTCGCCTTGTCCTCAAAGTACGCAAGGAAGTCGGCGTGCTTCTTGGTCTTGTCGATGAAACCGAACTCCTCATTGATGATTGCCATTTCACGCTGCGCACGTATGCCACGCGCCTTTATCAAGATGGCCTCGTTGTAGTCCATCTCAAATTTGTCCTGCGGCTCGGCGATAAGATACAGACCGAGAAATTCCCGGCGCGACATCTTCTTGATGTTCGGATTCCAGATAGGCGGGTAGAAGTCGAGGTAGAGCGACAGTTTGCCGCTTTTGAGTTTCTCCTGACGTAGAGTGACTTTAGAGATACTTGATGCTTTCATATTCGTTTTTCTGATTATAATGTGCAAAGGAAATAGGTGGTTTCCCGGTGACCAAAATCACCGGATTATAACTGAATCTTAGGATTGAATAATTCAGATAACTCTTTGGCGTTCAACTTAACATACTTGCCACAACGGAGCTTGGTTATCTTGTATGTCTTGACATAGTGATACAGTTGGTCACGGGTCAAAGAATATTTCTCCATGGCATCAGCCACCGAAATGAACTCGATATCCTCAGCTGATTTTGCTCCCTTTGCAACATCGAAATGATATTTGGAGTAATACACCTTCGGGCCTTCCTTACGCTTTGGAATACCGACCTTCGACACCAGCGAATAGATAGCAGACAGCGTCATACCATATTTCTGTTGAATATCCTCAACCGAATACCACTCGGTGATTTCCGGATTTTCTTTCCGAGCCGAGAAAAGCCGGTCGATATGCGCCTTGCTGAAATAGGCCTTGCCACGAAGAATGGTCTTCGGCACATTATTCTCAGCTACGACCTTATAAATCCACGAATCCTTCACGCCAAACTTCTCCCGAATCTCAGCGCGGGTATAAAATTCCGTAATAGCCTTGTCTTTCTTTTCAGAGACAATAGATATTTCTTCTTTCGGAGGAAGAAAGTCGAACATGGCCATCAAATCAGCTTTACTGATGAGAGTCTTTCTGTCAAACCTCTTGACTTTTATGTTTCCAGCACGAATATAGCGGTAGATGGACATGCGACCAATGCCGAGCAGTTCTGCGGCTTGGGTAGGTGTAAGGAAATCCTTGTCACGCCACTTGCTGCCATTACCTGATTGCAGCTTCGTTTCTTTATTTGACAGAGCGATTTTTCTCTGTCGCATTCTCTCCTTGTAGGAGTGTTCTGAACAACGCTTCGAGCAGAAGCGTGTCACTGTAGTCTGGGCGGTGAACTTGTTGCCACACCACTCACAAACTTTCTCGATTTTAATGTTACTACTCATATCATACGTGTTGATTTCACCAATTTTTGTATCGTGGCGCATCACAGCGTACCGTGACGTACCACATCCTCCACCACCTTGCTGACGCTTGGGGTGGAGATGGTCAACGACGTACAATATCCGTACAAATAAGTGCGTAAAAACGCCTAATACTGACCGTTATCAGCATTAGGCGCTATTCGATGTCTTCAAGTTTTTCCGCTCAATGACAGTCAATTACTGTCATTATAATTCATTGTACATCAATGGATTATTTACCGATGCAAAAGCGGGAGAAAATTGATTGGAGGATGTCCTCGGAGGTTATGTTGCCGGTGACGGAGGCGAGGTGTTGGAGGGTTTCGCGGATGTCCAAGGCGATGAGGTCACCGGAGAGGGAGTTGTTGAGGCCGTCGAGAACTCGGGTTATGGATTCGGAGGCGAGCATGAGGGCCTGTGCATGACGGGCGTTGGTGATTGTCACTTGTTGTGACTCAGGCTCGATGCTTTTTATCAGCGCCGCGTTCAGGTTGTTGATTCCGTCGGAGGTGGCTACGGAGATGGGGATTATGGGGATTTTGGGGGTGACTGCCGCTTTCAGGTTGTTGATCAGGGTCTGGGGGTTTTGCCTGTCGGTTTTGTTTATGACTATGATCAGTTGCTGATGGGGCTGGGTTTGACTGATTATCTGTTCGATGGTTTGTGGTGCGGGAGGGTTTGTCACGTCGGCCACGAGGATTATTATCTGTGCGCGTTGCATGGCCTGGTGGCTTCGCTGTATTCCTATGGCTTCGATTTCGTCGGTTGTTTCGCGGAGCCCGGCGGTGTCCATGAAGCGGAACAAGTAGTCGCCTAATTCAACGGTGTCTTCTATGACGTCGCGTGTTGTTCCGTGGATGTCGCTGACGATTGCTTTCTGGTCGCCAACGAGGGTGTTGAGCAGTGATGATTTTCCGGCGTTGGTTTCGCCTATTAGCGCCACGGGTATGCCGTTTTTGATTGCGTTGCCTGATGCGAATGATCGGTGGAGACGTGTCACTTCGCTGTGGATCTGAGTGGCTATATCGGTAAGTTTTTGACGTGAGGCGAATTCTACGTCTTCTTCGGAGAAGTCGAGTTCGAGTTCGAGTAGCGATGCGAGTTCGAGCAGTTGTTCGTGGAGCTGTGAGAGTTTAGCTGATACTGAACCTCGCATCTGGTTCATGGCTATGCGGTGGGCTGCTTTTGATGTTGAGGCTATTATGTCGGCTACGGCTTCGGCTTCTGTGAGTCCGAGGTTACCTGACAGGTAGGCTCTGCGGGTGAATTCTCCGGGGCCGGCGAGTGTGGCACCGGCTTTTGTCAGTGAGTTGAGAAGTTCACGTTGAACGTATTGCGATCCGTGAACGGCTATTTCAACGGTGTTTTCACCTGTGAATGAGCGTGGTGCGCGGAATATGGTGACTACGGCCTGGTCCAGGGGCTGGCCAGCGGTGTCAGAGACGGTGCCGAGGTGGGCGGTGTGCGATGGGCACGCTTCGAGGTGTTTACCTTTCCAGATTTTCTGGACTATGTTCAGGGCCTGCTCGCCGCTGACGCGTGCCACGGCTATTCCTCCAATGCCGTGGGGTGTGGATATCGCGCAAATGGTTTGGTTCATTGTCAGCAGTTCTTGATTGTGAGGATTGCTTTGTGGGGGTCGGGGTTTGAGAATACGTATGATCCGGCGACGAGTATGTCGGCACCGGCTTGTTTGAGCAGAGGTGCGGTTTGATCGTTCACTCCGCCGTCAATTTCTATCAGAGGTTTGTTTGAGGACTGGTCGATGAGCTGTCGCAGCTGATGGAGTTTTTTGATGGTGTTATGGATGAAGGATTGTCCGCCGAATCCTGGATTGACTGACATCAGGAGCACCATGTCGACTTCTTCGATTATGTCTTCGAGCATTACGACGGGGGTTGCGGGGTTAAGGGTTACGGCGGGTTTCATTCCGGCGTTTCGGATGGCCTGGACTGTTCGGTGGAGGTGTGTGCAGGCTTCCTGGTGTACGTTCATTATTTCGGCTCCGCAGTCGCGCACTTGACTGATGTAGTTCTGGGGGTTTACGATCATCAGGTGTACGTCGAGCGGCTTGGTTGAGTGTTGGTTGACGGCCTTCATGACTGGGAACCCGAATGAAATGTTCGGCACGAACACACCGTCCATGACGTCGAGATGGAGGTAGTCGGCTTCACTGTTGTTTATCATTTCGATGTCGCGCCGCAGGTTTGCGAAGTCGGCCGACAGGAGTGATGGTGCTACTTTCATTTTATTTTCTGTTTGGCGTTGTGATTGCGCATGGCGTTCCATGCAATGTAGATTACGCAGAGAATGAGCAGAGCGAGTCCGGCGTAGGTCAGATAGGAGTTGTATTGCTCCACTTTATCGAACAGTTCGTTGTAGGTCACTGTTTGTGCGAGCCAGTAGCCGAGGGCGGCGAGAATGGCGTTCCACACCAGTGCTCCGAGGGCTGTGAATAGGGTGAACATGCCCAGGTTCATGCGTGCCAGTCCGGCGGGGATTGATATGAGCTGTCGCACTGCGGGGATGAGTCGGCCTATGAAGGTTGAAATTGCGCCGTGACGGTCGAAATATTGTTCGGCGTGTTCAACTTTCTGCTGGTTGATTAGGCATGCGTGCCCCACTTTGCTGTTGGCGAACGCGTAGACTATGGGGCGTCCTACCCAGAGGGCGAGCAGGTAGTTGATGAGTGCGCCCACGACGGCTCCGAGTGTGGCGAAAAGAACCACCAGGAATATGTTCATGTCAGACGTGGATCCTTCGGCCACTGCCAGATATGCTGCCGGGGGCACCACCACTTCGGAGGGGAAGGGTATGAATGAGCTTTCTATGACCATGAACAGGAAGACGAAAAGATATGACGCGTTGTCGACAAACCATTGGAAAAAGGTTTGTGCGTTCATGTAGTCAGTTATGGAGCAGTTTATAAAAAGGTCGATCATTGTTTTCTATCGGTTATTTGTTTGGGTTGATTTACTTTTTTTTGTTTTGGGCGGCTGACGGGATTTGGATGTGCATTCCGTCATAGGCCAGGGCTACGTTTGGAGGGAGGGTTCGTTCGACTTTGTTGTGCAGCCCAATCTGGTGTGACATGTGGGTCAGATAGGCCACGCGCGGGTTTATGTGGTTTATAGCGCTCAAGGATTCGCTGAGGCTCATGTGGGAGTGGTGCGGCTCAATCCTGAGTGCGTTGATGACCAGTGTGTCGATCCCTTTGATTTCGTTGATGGTTTCGTCGGGCAGCTCCGAGGCGTCGGTTATGTAAGCGAGGTTTTCGCCTATCCGGAATCCGAGAATTGGCATTTTGCCGTGTATTACCCTGAGCGGACAGATTTCCACCCCTTCGAACTCAAACCGGGTGAAGGGGGAGATTTCACGGACGTCGAAGTGGGGCACGCCGGGATAGGGGTTTTCAGCGAAGCTGTAGGGTATGCGGCGTTTTATGTCGGCATGCACCTCAGGGGCGCAATATATTGGGAACCCTTCGGGACTGCAGAATGGCCGGAGATCATCGATTCCACCCATATGGTCGGTGTGGTTGTGGGTTAGCATCGCCATGTCGAGATGTGCGAATCTGTCGTAGCGGAGCATCTGCTGGTAGAAGTCGGGGCCACAGTCAATCAGCAGGTGCCGCCCCCCTGTTTCTACGACAGCCGAGCATCTGGAACGGGTGTCGAGGGGGTTGTCAGACATGCACACCTCGCACCGGCACCCCAGCTGTGGCACCCCGGTTGATGTTCCTGTTCCTAAAAATGTCAGTTTCATAGTCTGTAGCGTTTCAATAGTCCGTCTTCAAATTCGAGGAATGCTCCATTGGTGTATATCCATCGTTCGAAGGCTGAGCTGTAGTTGTGTCCGCGGATCACCTCCGAGGGCGTACCCACTGACAATCGGCATTCGTCGCGGGTCATGTCAACGCGTACTTTGCCACGGGTTATGGCGTCCCAGTTTTCATCGGTTATCAAGGGGTAGCGCTGACGAGGATCGGTCAGTGAGAAGAGCGAGTCGAAATTGCGTGATGACAGTTTGCCGGCACCGGCGCTCATCAGCATGGCACAGGTGTCGGCGGCGTTATCTTCGGTGAATAGCACCCGCAACGGAAAATCGGTGTTGCCCGGCACAACCTCGGTGACGGTGACAGGGATGAATTTGCGCCCTTGCATGCGGGTGCCGTCGAGGGTGTAGCGGTTAGGGGTGAGCAAATAGAGCACTTTTCCACGGAGCATCCCGTTGACTTTCCCAACGAATTCCATGTCGATGACAAACGGAAGCGTTACCGTTGCCCGGCTTTTCAATTCATCTATTCCGGTGTCGATTTTATATTCGAGTGTGTCAGCGGACTGACCTTCAGACAGGAATTTCATGACCGTGACTGAATCGCCGGTCATGGAGAGTACGGGCACCGCCTCGCGGAAACGGATTATCGACCCAACCGGAGGCAAGGCGTTGTCGCTTGTTGAGGAGAACAGCAGTTTTATGCGGTCATCGACGACTTTGAACTCCCTACCCTCACGCCATGAAGGGAGTGAGTCGGGCACGAGCGTCTGACCGAAGGTTCTCTCCTTCGATACGGTCTGTGCGTTTTCACGCCTTACGTCAGATTCAGTGATTTTCGGCGTGCTTTCAATGCCGGTGAAACAGCTTGTGAACAGCAACGGGGCCAACGATGACAATATAATCAGAGGTAGTTTCATTCAGCGGGTGTCCTGCCAATGTTTTTGAAAATGAACGCATACATGTCGGTCCATTCGTCGAGGGTTTTCGACACGGGTTTTCCTGCACCATGTCCGGCATTGCTGTCGATGCGGATCAGTTTGGGATTATCGCCGGTGTTTGCTGCCTGAAGTGTGGCGGCATACTTGAATGAGTGGGCAGGAACCACACGGTCGTCATGGTCGGCTGTGGTGACGAGTATGGCGGGATAAGGTGTTCCGTCGTTGCGGATTGTGTGCACCGGCGAGTAGCTGAGCAGATAGGCGGCCATTTCGGGTGAGTCGGCCGATGTGCCGTAGTCGGGAGCCCAGTTCCATCCGATTGTGAACAGGTGGTAGCGCATCATGTCCATCACCCCTACCCTCGGGATGGCCACCTTGAACAGGTCGGGACGAAGGTTGGTGGTTGCACCGACAAGCAGTCCGCCGTTGCTGCCGCCTGAAATGGTCAGCAGATCCTTGTTAGTCCAATTCTGGTCAATGAGATATTCGGCAGCGGCTATGAAGTCGTTGAACACGTTCATTTTCTGCATTTTGGTTCCCTGGGCATGCCATTCCTCACCATATTCCGACCCCCCTCGCAGATTGGCCTGGGCATAGATTCCGCCCTGCTCCATGAAGTAAAGCAGATAAGGGGAGAACGACGGAGGCAGAGAAATGTTGAAGCCACCGTAGCCGTAGAGATACACCGGATTGTCGCCATCCTTCTTCAGCCCTTTTTTGTAGGTGATGAACATAGGCACTTTGGTTCCGTCGGCCGAGGTGTAGAACACCTGCTCGGTTACGTAATCATCAGGGTTGAGGCCATTGACCTTTGCCTGACCGATGAGGCGGCTGACCCCGGTGGCGGTGTCGAGACTATACTGTGCCGAAGGGTATACAAACGATGTGAATGAATAAAACACCTCGGGATATTTGTCAGAAGCCGAGAAACTCACTGATCCATAAGTGGGGAATTTGATTTCGCTCTCAAACCGGCCGTCGAGGTTGTGGATAAATGCGTGTGACGATGCATCTTTCTGATAGGCTAAGAGCAACTTTTCAGGGGTGAAAATAACCGAAGTGAGCACTGACTCGGTCTCGGGGATGAAATCGGTCATCACCGATGGGTCGGCGACATTGAACTTCACCACCTTGCCTCGGGGCGCATCCTTGGTTGTCTTAGCATAGGCTACCCCGTCCTTGACCTTGACCACCTCAAACTCATAGTTCTGGGTTGGTTCGACGGCGATCCAGGGGGAGTTGCCGATGGTCATATCTTTCATGAGCAGAGCGTTGCCCACACCCTGTCCGGCCACGGTGATGAATGCCACTTTACCCTTGTCGGCAATCTCAGCCGAATGGAAATAGTAGGGGTTGGCGGAATCCTCGTAGAACACCGTGTCGTCGCTTTGGGGAGTGCCCAGCTTGTGGAAATACACGCGATGGTTGGCGTTAGCGTTGGAGAATTCCTTGCCATCCTCCGGAATGGGATAGGCGGAATAGAGGAAACCGTCGCCCATCCATTCGGCACCGGTGAACTTAGCCCACTTGATATGATCGGGCAGCAGCTGTCCGGTGCGGGTGTCCATCACGTAGATCTCGGTCCAGTCACTTCCGTTTCTTGAAACGGTGTAGGCCATGTAGCGGCCATCGTCGGAAAAGCTGGTTCCGGTCAGTGCCACCGTGCCGTTGTCCGACAAGCGGTTAGGATCAAGGAAAACCGTGGCCTCACCGTCGATTGAATCCTTGCGGAACAACACGGCCTGATTCTTCAAACCGTCATTTTCATAAAAATAATATCGACCGTCCTTAGCTCGCCAAGGCAATCCCGTTTTACGATAATCCATCAGTTGCGACAAACGCTGTTTAATCGCACCACGGAACGGAATTGCATCGAGATAGTCACGTGTCACTTTGTTTTCTGCCTCAACCCATTGTTTGGTTGCGGCAGCCGTGTCATTTTCCAGCGGGCGATAAGTGTCGATCACCTCAATATCAAAATACTTGTCAGTGACGGGGTCGGCGGGAGCCGCGGGATAGGTCAGCGGAGTGCTGCCAAAGGCAGTTCCCGCTGCGGTTGTCAGCGCTGCGGCGGTAATCATTATTTTCACGTTCATTATATTACGTATTTCAATTTAGTATCTCTCAAAAGTTAATTTACACTATAAGTATCTCTCCGAGCTACGGTTATCTTTGTCTTTTTGGCCGCTTTTTAATTTGTTCATCAGTCACTTAGCTCGCCAAACATCTTCTTCGTAAATCAAAAAAACAATCCAAAAATCCTCAAAAATAATGCGCAGTCAATTTCTGAAAGATACTTAATCCGCAAAGTTAATGATTTTCACTGAAAATTTCATTATCTTTGCACCAACATTCACACATCAAAATTAACCTTAATCATGAAACTACGATCATTTATCACTTTTGCGGCAGCCGCACTGGTCAGTTCGGCTTTCGCTCAATCAACCGGTGGCATAAGCGATGAAATGCTTTCCGAAATCCGCACCTACGCTGACAACTCGCCCGCACAGAAAGCGCTGCAGAATGCTCTGGCGAAAAATTCCATAGCGTCACTGGTGGTGAACAACGCCAATCCCAACCGGCTCGACATGAATTTCACCCATCGCGTTCCGTCGAAAGGGATCACCAACCAGCGTTCATCAGGCCGTTGCTGGCTGTTCACCGGTTTGAACTTCCTGCGCGCGCAGGCCATGCTTGAACACAATCTTCCTGAACTGAAACTGTCACAGAACTTCAACTATTTCTACGACCAGCTTGAGAAATCAAACCTATTCCTGCAGTCGGTGGTTGACAACGCCAAGGACCCCCTCGACAATCAGTTCAACAAATGGCTCTTCGCCCATGCGCTCAACGATGGCGGACAGTTCACCGGCATTGCTGACAACCTCATGAAATATGGCATTGTGCCCGACTACGTGATGCCCGAAACCTATCAAAGCGAACACACTGCCGAAATGCGTCAGCTCCTGACATGGAAACTGCGTGAGGATGGTCTGGAACTCCGCAAAATGGTAGCTGAGAAAAAATCGGCCAAAGAGATTGAAAAACGTAAAACACAGATGCTCGGTGAAATCTACCGCATTCTCACTCTCAACCTCGGCGAGCCCCCTACTGAGTTCACTTTCACCCAGAAAGACAGCAAAGGCAATGTGGTCGGAACAGAGAAATACACCCCGAAACAGTTCTACGACAAATTCATGGGCAACAATCTCGCCGATGACTACGTGATGATCATGAACGACCCCACCCGCCCATACTACGAAGTTTACGAAATCGACCTCGACCGTCACACCTACGATGGCAAAAACTGGAAATATGTCAATCTTCCAATGGACGAAATCAAAGCCATGGCCATTGAATCAATCAAGGATTCGACAGCTATGTATTTCTCATGCGACGTCAAAAAATATCTTGACCGTGAAGGTGGAACCATCGACCTGATGAACTATGACTACGAATCGCTGCTCGGCACCAAATTCGGCATGGACAAGGCGCAGCGCATCGAAACCGGAACAAGCGGTTCGTCACACGCAATGACCCTGATCGGCGTGAACATCACCGAAAACGGCATCCCGGACAAATGGCTCATTGAGAACAGCTGGGGCATCAATCCTTCAAACGGCAAGCAGGGCCACCTGATCGCCACTGACGACTGGATGAACGAATATCTGTTCCGTCT
>JAXJVW010000239.1:0-25672 GCA_036308365.1 Muribaculaceae bacterium | reverse complement strand
GGTTGTTTCAGCGCCGAGCGACCGTGCCGTAGTGTCGGCAAAATCCTCAGGCATAATCAGTTTTGCCCGCGGAATAGCCGACGGGTCGCAGGTTAGACGTGGGCAGGCCGTGGCCAGTGTTTCGGCCAAAGGTATGGCCGGGGGTGACACCAACGAGGCCGCCCGTGTGGCCTATGAGGCCGCCAAGCGCGAGCTCGACCGCATCAAGCCCCTGCATGCCGACGGAATAGTCTCAACGCGTGACTATAACGCCGCATTGCAAGCCTATGAGCAGGCCAAAGCCTCATATTCAGGCAGCGCATCGGGGAGCAGCGCCGTTGCACCCGCGTCAGGAGTCATCACCACCTTGCTGGTTAAGCAGGGAGAATTTGTCAATGCCGGTCAGCCTATAGCTGAGATTTCAGGAAGCGACCAGCTGACCCTCCGCGCTGATCTTCCCGAGAAATATTTCCGTGAACTGCCGTCGATCACATCGGCGAAATTCCGCACCGCCTACTCCAACGGAGTGATGGACCTTGCGACCCTCAAAGGACGTCGCGCGTCGGGCGACGCCACCGTGGGCACCCGTCCCGGCTATATCCCCGTCTACTTCAACTTCAGCAACAACGGCGAGATTGTTCCCGGCACCTCGGCCGAGGTTTACCTGATAGGCTCCAGCAAAGGGAAAGTTTTGTCAGTTCCCTCCACCTCGCTGTCAGAGCAGCAGGGCCAGCTGTTTGTGTTCGTTCAGCTCGATGAAGACTGTTTCCGTAAAGTGCCCGTGCAGGTTGGTCAGAGCAACGGCACCGACGTAGAGATACTTTCAGGCTTGCATGAAGGAGAGCGTGTAGTCACCGAAGGGACGACCTTCGTTCGTTTGGCCGAGACCTCAGGCGTGGTTCCCGAGGGTCACAGCCACACACATTGATGAAGGAGGTGAACCATGCTTAACAAGATAATACATTTTTCGTTATATAACCGGCTTTTGGTGCTGATACTGTCCGGTTTGATACTGCTTGCCGGCACGGTGACATTGCTTAACACCGAAGTCGACATATTCCCCGACCTGAACGCTCCCACCGTGGTGGTTATGACCGAGGCGCCCGGTCTGGCCCCCGAGGAGGTAGAGCAGTTGGTGACCTTCCCGATAGAGACCGCCGTCAACGGCTCGACCGGAGTGAGGCGAGTCAGGTCATCGTCGGCCACCGGTTTTTCAGTGGTGGCAGTTGAGTTTGACTGGGGCACCGACATTTACGTTGCTCGTCAGACCGTTTCGGAGAAACTTGCCGGAGTTGCCGAGCAGCTTCCCCCCGGAGTTGGAGCGCCGACCCTCGGACCTCAGTCGTCGATACTTGGAGAGATAATGATCATAGGCCTTACGGCCGACTCCACGTCGCTGCGCGACATACGCACCATAGCCGACCGCACATTGCGTCCGCGCCTGCTGTCGATAGGCGGTGTGAGCCAGGTCGCGGTGATCGGCGGAGACATTCAGGAATACCAGATAGCGCTGTCGCTCGAGCGTATGAATCATTACGGGTTGACCCTCAATGAGTTGCTCGAGTCTCTCGAAGGAGTGAACAACAACGCCGCCGGTGGTATACTTTATGAGTATGGCAACGAATATATCATTAAAGGGAAAGTCAACACGAACGATCTGGACGCGATAGCCGCGTCGGTTGTGCGTAGCGATGAGCGAGGCACCGTGTTGCTTAGCGATGTCGCCGAAGTAACCGTGGGGCACAAGACCCCCCGCTTAGGCGTGGCCTCAGAACGAGCTGTTCCCGCCGTGTTGATGACCATCACCAAACAGCCCGGCGTGGGCACAATAGAACTGACCGAAAAGATAGAGCGGTCGCTCCAGGAGTCGGCCAAGAATCTTCCGTCAGACCTGCATATCTCCACCGACATATTCCGTCAGAGCGACTTCATTGACAATTCAATCAGCAACATTCAGGAATCATTGTTCGAGGGTGCGCTGTTTGTCATCGTGGTGTTGTTTTTCTTCCTGATGAATCTGCGCACCACGGTCATTTCAGTTGTTGCGTTGCCGATGTCGATATTGATATCCGTGATAGTGCTCAATCTGTGTGGTTTCAGCATCAACACCATGTCGCTGGGTGGTATAGCCATCGCGATCGGGTCGCTGGTTGACGACGCCATTGTCGATGTGGAGAACGTTTACAAGCGGATACGCCGAAACCGGGAGCTGCCCGAAGCGGAGCGTCGCCCGATACTCGAGGTAGTTTTCGAGGCGTCGAAAGAGGTCCGTATGCCCATATTCAACTCCTCGCTGATAATCATAGCGAGCTTCATACCGTTGTTTTTCCTTTCAGGAATAGAGGGCCGCATGCTGATTCCACTGGGAATATCATTTATCGTTGCCCTGATAGCGTCGACAATCGTTGCGCTGACCCTTACCCCCGTTCTCTGCTCGTTCCTTCTGGGGAAAGAGCGTCAGGAAAATAAACTGACCAAAGAGCCGTGGGTTTCACGCAAATTGCGCGGGGTCTATGAGAAAGGACTTGCGTGGAGCTTAAGACATTACCGGGCCGTGCTGATCACAGTCGGAGGGTTGTTCGTTGTTTCGGCAGGGTTGTTCTTCACCCTTGGCCGGTCGTTTCTGCCGTCGTTCAACGAAGGGTCGTTCACAATCAATGTCAGCACCCTTCCGGGAATCTCGCTCGAGGAGAGCGACCGTGTTGGACGTGAGGCCGAGAAGATTATCCTTTCAGTGCCCGAAGTCAAGACCGTGGCCCGAAAAACCGGTCGCGCCGAGCTCGATGAGCACTCGTTGGGAGTCAACGTGTCAGAGATCGAGGCGCCCTATGTGCTCGACAAAGGACGCAGCCGAGGAGAAGTTGTTCGTGAGTTGCGTCAGAAACTCGCCACCATCCCCGGTGCGAACATAGAGATCGGACAGCCCATATCACACCGTATCGACGCCATGCTGTCAGGAACCGAGGCCCAGATAGCGATAAAGCTTTTTGGTGACGATCTGAACCGGTTGTACAGCATCGGTAGCCAGATCAAGAACGGAATAACCGGCGTTGAAGGTGTTGTCGACGCCAACATAGAGCAGCAGATAGGTCGTCCGGAACTACAGATAGTGCCCCGCCGCGAGATGCTTGCCGCCTATGGAATAACGATGGCCGATTTCACCCGTTTTGTCGATGTGACCCTTGCCGGACAGGTGGTTTCGCAGGTATATGAAGATGGACTGCCGTATGACATCACAGTTCGTCTGGCCGATGACAACCGTGACACCATGGAGAAGATCGGAGGCCTGATGATTGATTCCAACTCCGGGAAAATTCCGTTGAGCTATGTTGCCGACCTTGTTTCGACCACCGGACCTAACACCATCAACCGAGAGAACGTCAGCCGACGTCTGGTCATCTCGGCCAACGTTGAGGGGCGCGACCTCCGAAGCGTGGTCAATGACATCCAGGCTATGGTTGACAGCGAGATAGAGATGCCCGAAGGTTACTTCGTCACCTACGGCGGACAGTTCGAGAGCGAGGCAGCGGCATCGCGCACGTTGGCGCTGACGTCGATCATAGCGTTGTTGGTGATCTTCATGCTTCTGTATCAGGAGTTCAAGAGCGTACGCCAGTCGGTCATCATCCTGATCAACATGCCATTGGCCATGATCGGCGGTGTGCTGATACTTGTCATCACCGGTGCCGAGCTCAACATACCCGCCATCATCGGGTTCATATCACTGTTGGGTATCACCACCCGCAACGGCATGTTGCTGATTTCGCGCTACAACCATCTGAAGAAAGATGGAGAAGGGCTGATGCAGAGGATCGCGCATGGGTCGGTCGACCGATTGAACCCCATCATCATGACGGCATTGACATCGGCTCTGGCCCTGATTCCGCTGGCATTGCGCGGTGGAGAGGCCGGTAACGAGATACAGTCGCCATTGGCCGTGGTTATACTCGGCGGGTTGATTTCGGCAACCGCACTGAATGTGTTTGTGGTGCCGGTAATATATTATCTGACATACAGAAAGGAGGAAAAATGAAAAAAATCATAGTCGCAGCGTTGTTGCTCATTGCCGTACCGGCGACGGTGACAGCGCAGAAATTCCAGACAGTGCTCAATGAAATTGTGCAGTCGAACCCTGAGTTGAAGGCTCTGGCCGCCTCGCATGGTGCCGAGATAGAGCAGATGGCTCAGGAGAATGTGCTCGCCGGACCCGAAATCGAGGGTAACCACAAGTGGGGCACCCGACATGAAACCAAATATGGGGTTGGAATATCGCAACGTTTTGACTGGCCCGGCTCCTACCGTGCCCGCTCCAAGGCCCGCACCGCTGCCGAGAAAGCGATGCTCCAACTGCAGCTCTCGACAGTGCTTGACAAGACCGTCGAGGCCAAGTTGCTGATGATCCAGTATGTCACCACCGGGGAAAAGCTGAAACTCATGCTCGACGCCAAGGGAAACATGGACCGTTTGCTGACCCTTTATGAGCGGGGATTCAAGGCCGGCGAAGAGTCGATACTCGATGTCAACAAGCTCAAGATAGAGCAGTTGCGCATGGCCCGAGATGTTGCCCAGTTGGAGGATACGCGTGACAACGTGCTCCAGATGTTGCTCAGCATGGCCGGCGGTGCACCCGTGGCGGCAGGTTTGAAAGAGCTGACAGTCGCCGATATTCCGCAGGAGCCTGTTGGTAGCGAGGAGTATTACGAGGGTCTGATTGACCAGTCGCCAGCGATGGCCTACTACCGGAGCATGGACGAGTCGATGGTTCAGAACAAGCGGGTTGCCCGTATGGCGGGAATGCCCTCGTTTGCCGTGGGTTATGAACTTGAGCGTGAAGACGGGCAATATTTCAACGGAATTTCCGTTAGTATAGAAATGCCGTCGTGGTCGAACAAGCACCGGAAAGCGTCGGCCGAGTATGCCCGCCTGGAGAATGAGCTCAACATGAACAGTGCGCGTCTGGCCAGTGTGATGAAGATGCGTAGCTTACGCGCGTCGGCCCTTCGAGCCCAGAGCCAGTGTCAGCAGTTCGCCTCCGTGCTCGGGGAGCTGAATCAGCAGGAGCTGCTGATGAAAGCATTGAAAGGGGGTCAGATATCGCTGTTGCAGTATCTGCAGGAGATGGACTACTTCCTCGAGGCCTCGGCAGATTATCTCGAAACACTTAACAATGCCGCTCAGTTGTCAGCGGAACTTAACAAATATAATTTACAATGAAAAAAATTTTATCAATCATCACCTTCATGCTCTGCATGGTGACATTTGCCAGCTGCGGCAGCGATGATCAGGAGACCGAAAACCGTCCGGTAGAGGTCATTGTGGCATCGAGCTACGTAAACAATCCCTCGGGAGAGCAGGGTCTGTTCATGAAGGTAACATTCACGGAAAGCAGCCAGGTGAAATATGTCAGAGTAGGCGACATACTCGGTTTCGACTACCAGGAAGGGTATGTTTACCGACTGCTTGTCAAAGAGATGAAAGTCACAAATTCACAGGGCGTTGCCACCGGCGAGGTGTACTATGTCCTGGAAAAAATAATATCCAAAACCAAGGATGATATCGATCCTGACAAACCTCTAACCCCGGCAGAATAATGAGAACGCTATGTTTATCAATCCTATTAACCCTCGCAATCATGGTTAATGCTCAAAATCCTTTTTATAAGCCGTTTGACAATGAGCGTCAGACACCTCCGTTCAATGAAATCCGTAATGAACATTACGAGCCGGCCATTCTCCGCGGAGTTGAGATGGCCAACAAGGAGATAGAGGCTATCGCCAATAATCCCGAGGCCCCCACGTTTGAGAACACCATCGTGGCCCTTGACGGAGTGGGCGCCGACCTGAACCGTGTGCTCAACGTGTTTTATCCGCTGACATCGGCACTTTGTGACGATGAGATGATGGAGGTCATGAACCGTATTCAGCCCGTGCTGAGCAACTATTCCACCTCGATTATCCTTAATCAGCCGCTGTGGAACCGTGTGAAGGCGGTGTATGACAACCGTCAGAACCTGACACTGAGTGCTGAGGACAAGACATTGCTTGAGAACACCTACAATGACTTCGCTCTGTCAGGTGCGAATCTTCAGGGTGACGACCGCCAGAAATTCCGTGAGCTCAATGACTCAATCGGTAAGCTCACCAACCGTTTCGGACAGAATGTGCTGAAAGAGCTTCGCACATATGAGATATGGCTTACGGCCGATGATCTGGCAGGTTTGCCCGCTTCGGCTGTCGATGCGGCAGCTTTGGCGGCCCGTCAGAAAGGTCGCGACGGAGAGTATCTGTTCACTCTCGACCAGCCTGTTTACATGCAGTTCATGAAATACAGCACCCGCCGCGATTTGCGTGAGAAGATGTATCGATTGTACAGCGGACGTAACCAGAAAGGTGAGTACAGCAATAAGGAGATCATCAAGCAGATAGCCGATCTGCGACGTCAGAAAGCCAATCTGCTCGGGTCAAGCACATATGCCGAGCAGTCGCTGAAGCGTACGATGGCACAGACTCCCGAGAATGTGATGGGACTTCTGAACCAGCTCGCCGAGGCCTATCGTCCGGCTGCCGATGCAGAGATCGCCGAGCTTAACAAGTTCGCTTCAGAGATGGAGGGCAGTGATTTCCAGATTGCACCGTGGGACTACAGCTTCTACAGCACCAAGCTGAAAAATGCCAAGTACAGCTACGATGAGGAGGCGATGCGTCCTTACTTCCAGCTCGACAACGTGATTGACGGAGTGTTCGGACTGGCCACCAAACTCTATGGACTGAAGTTCACACGCAACGAGAATCTGCCCGTTTATCATCCTGATGTCAAGGCATTCGATGTCACCGATGCCGACGGCTCATACATCGGGGTAATATTCACCGACTTCTTCCCCCGCGAGACAAAACGCGCCGGAGCGTGGATGACGGAATTTGCCGGTCAGCATGTCGCCGATGGAAAAGATGTCCGTCCGCAGGTTACCATAGTCATGAACTTCACTAAACCGACAGCCGACGAGCCCTCGCTGCTCACTCCGTATGAGGTTGAGACTTTCCTTCATGAGTTCGGTCATGCACTGCACGGATTGCTGTCGCAGTGTCACTACCAGTCGCTTGCCGGCACAAATGTTTACCGTGACTTCGTTGAGTTGCCCTCGCAGTTCAATGAGAACTATCTGACTGAAAAAGAGTTTCTTGACGGTTTCGCCCGCCACTATAAAACCGGTGAGGCCATTCCGCAGGAGATGGTGGACAAACTTGTTGCCTCATCGCAGTATGGTGCGGCTTATGCTTGTCTGCGACAGCTGATGTTCGGCTTTATCGATATGAACTGGCACAGCATCACTGAGCCTGTGGCCGAGGATGCCGAGAAGTTCGAGACTGACGCCTACAGCAAGGTCGCGCTTTTCGCTCCGATACCCGGCACGATGACCTCGACCACATTCTCACACATATTCTCAGGTGGTTACGCCGCAGGATACTACAGCTACAAATGGGCTGAGGTGCTCGATGCCGACGCATTCGCCAAATTCAAGGAAGATGGCATTTTCAATGCCGAGACAGCGAAGTCATTCCGCAAAAATATCCTTGAGCGAGGCGGAACGGAGAATCCGGCAGTTCTTTATCGCCGTTTCCGAGGCGCCGAACCATCGATCAACGCATTGCTTGAGCGTGACGGCATCAAGCCGATCAATGTCAAATCGTTGAAAAGCGACATGTGATGCTGACACCTTCGCAAACCACAGACACCGCCATCGAGGTTGGACTCAAGAAGGTTACATTGAGTAACAAGCGTCCGGCCCGACTGGCGGTGTCGGCTTTTCTTGCCGGGTGCTACATAGCTCTTGGCGGGGCGCTTTCGCTGATAGTGGGTTTTGGTTTTCCTGGGGTTACGGCTGAGAATCCGGCAATGCAACGGTTGCTCAGCGGGGTTATGTTCCCGATAGGACTGATACTTGTTGTCACTTTGGGGGCAGAGCTGTTCACCGGAAACAATGCGTTGCTCATACCGACGTTCATGAGGCGAAAATGCACTGTTGGCGATGTGATTAAAAACTGGACGATGGTCTATGTGGGGAACTTCGTCGGAGCGATGTTCTTCACCTATCTGTTCGTTTACTATGTTGGACTGACGTCCTCACCGCTCTATTCCACGGCTGCGGTGACCATAGCTCAGAATAAGGTTTCGATGCCCTGGATGGTTGTATTTGTCAAGGGAATCGGGGCCAACTGGTGTGTGTGCTTAGCTGTCTGGATGGCCTTGACGTCGCGCTCGTTCGTTGGAAAGATCATAGGTTGCTGGCTTCCGGTGATGGCGTTCGTGGTGTTTGGCTTCGAGCACTGTATAGCCAACATGTTCTATATTCCGCTGGCGTTCTTCCATGGTGCGGATGTCACAGTTGCCGATGCCGTGGTTAAGAATTTCATTCCGTCGACTCTCGGCAATATTGTTGGAGGAGCGTTGATGGTCGGTACGCTGAAAACATTTGTCCACTTCAGGAAGTGAGTCAGCACTGCTATAAGCCTGACCATATAAAGCCCCACCGCAGAGGGATTTCAGCGTTGCTGAGATTTTTATGCGGTGGGGTTTGTTATGTAGAGTATGGTGTGCTTTCAGAGGAGGAAAACCAGTCCGACAGACATTGGTTTGAATTGCGGGGAGCCGTGGCCTTTGAGCACTGACTGTGGGGAGTAGCGGAAGTAGATTCCGCAGCCTTGAAATACTTTGAAGCTGCCGAACAGGTCGATGGAGACGCGTCGGTGGTGGAATCCTTTCTCCCACAGTTCCGTTTCGTTTCCGTCGGGGTTTATGAAGTCGGTTTTCAGTGAGGCATGAGTGTTGAAGTTGACAATCGGACCGGCGGTGAAGGAGAGAGATGATCCGGGGATGCGCTGGGTGTAGAGCAGCGGAACTGAGAGCGAAAAGATTTTGATGCGTGAGCCTTTTGAGCGGACACCTTCAGGGTAGGGGATGAAGCCAATTCCCCCTTCCGGGGTGACGGTCATGCGCTGGTCGGTGAATGTGGTGCGGTAGTTTCGCCAGTCGAAACCGAGTCCCAAAGAGATTGACATCAGTTGCTTGCGGTAGCTGACAGCCAAGGCGTTGATCCAGGCTATCTCGATTGATTTGCTCCATTGAAGATTTGAGTAGTCAGGTTGACCGGCGGGGTTGACCAGACCAAGGCACAGTCCGCCTGAGGTGAGGCTCCATTCAGAGTTGGCGCTCAAGTCGAATCCGGAGTTGAGCGAGGTTCTTTTTTTAGTTGCGGATTTCTGAGAGGTTGAGACGGAGATGTCGCGTGAGAAATCCTGGAAGAATATGGTTTCGGAGCCTGCGCTGTCGAGTGGTGTTATGACCACTTTCAGTCCGGCGGGGCTTTCGGTGATGACCGTTTTGGCGGGTTTGTCGGAAATTATCAGAGTGTCGACGGGTTGGCTTGATGCGGCGGCGATGTTTGATATGAAGCAGAATGCGATGACAGAAAGTGACAGGATTTTTTTCATCGTTCAGTTTTGTTGATTGTTAGAATGAGATTGGATTAGAGTGGGATCAGAAGTTCAGGGATAGTCCGATGGACCATGTTTTGAATTCCGGGCCGTATTTTTTGTCCATCACCGGCACGGGCGACCATTTGACGTAGAGGCCGAAGCCGTTGGTCATGCCGGCGAAAGCGATGATGTCGGGGGTTATGAGCTGTTGTTGCAGGCCTTTGATTTTTTCTTTGCGGGTTACTCCGTCGACTTCCAGCTCGGTGGTGACGCGTGAGTAGAAGTTGAGGTTAGTCAGCAGGCTCAGGCCGAGGGTGAAGTTGTTTCGACGGCCTGTTTCGAGGCATATTGTCAGGGGTATGTCGGCGTTGAAAATGTCCCAGTGGGCTGATTTCACTTTAGTGTTTTCATCGACAGGGGTGAGGCATAGGCGGTCGCCCGATTTGGTGAATGTGAGGCCGTTATCGGTCAGGAAACGTTTAGCGCCGAAGCCGATACCGGTTGAGAGTTCAACTCTTGAACCGAACGGACGCCATGCCGGACCGACGATGTTTGCCACACCCGCTTCAAAGCAGTTTTTTATGCCGGCGTTGCCGTCGTAGCCGAAGTTCCAACCGAAGTAGACGTTGCGGAGTCCGGTGAAATAGTGTTTTTTGTAGTGCTTGGCGGGGTGTTTTTTCTGTTTCAGGTTTTCGAATGGGAGTCCGGCGAAAAGGTTGTTTTCGAGTCGGTCGATGTCGAGAGAGTCGAGAGCCGGGGAGTTGCTGACGGTCACGTTGTATTCAAAGGTTGCGGTGTCGCGGTCGGTGACGGTTTCCGTAGTTATCAGGGTGTTGTTTCCGTTGCGGGTTATGATTACTTTATCGGATATTTCGATGACTTTGACAGTGTCAGGTTCGAGAGATTGCGCCCATGCCGTAAGGCACATCAGCAGGGTTGTGAGAGTGATGATAATGCGGTTCATGATGATGGGGTGATGAGTGATGAAAAGTGAGAAAAATTGACCGTTATGTTATTGAGCAATAAGAGCTTGTATTTCCTCCGTCGTCGCAGCTCCGGCGATGAAGATCAGTATTGCCTTTGGGTTTCCTTTCGGGGTTTTGTTCAGGAAATAGATGTAGCGGTTTTCCTTTTTAGCCGGAGGGATTACGAAGAAACCGAAAGTCATTTGTCCGTCGACGTATGACACCTGTTTATAGAGTGCTTTAGAGCCGTCGCGGCTTACGGCCTTTTCCATTTTTTCGATCAGGTCGGTGTCGTTTCTGACTGTAACGCTGGCATAGCGAGATATTTCGGCTGTCAGCGCCGATTTATTTGTGAGATAGTCGCCTTCAACGATAACAATGGAGATTTTCCCGTCGGATGTTTTCTGGATGTCGTTGTCGAAGAACGGTTCGATGTTGAGGCCGTTCTGAGCCCATGCCGAGATGGCTGAGGCTAATGTGAAGATTGTTAGAAACAGTCGGTGTAACATGGATTCCGTAGGTTATTCGTTAATAAAATCAGAGAGGTCGTTGAGGGTTATGGCCACTTCGTTGTCGAGGTTTTCCGATGCTTCGGCCATTTCGCTGAGGTTAAGCATCATGAGTCGGTGTATTTCCTCAGTGTCGGAGATTTGTTGTCCGTCGACGTAGGCCACGCAACGATCGTGGTTCTGCGGGAAAGTGTGGATCAGGAGAGTCGTAGCGGCGGCGATGAGCAGGATTATTGAGGCGGCCGCGCGGAAGATAGTGGACCGAGAGGCAGCAGTGCGTTTGGGCGAGCTGACCGTGGCGGCAGCGGAGAAGCCCATGACGGCCATTGCTTCACGTTCGAGTTCGTCGGGTGATTCCAGCTGCGCGAGGATTTGTCGCAGCATGCGTTCCTGTTGCAGGGACGTTTCACCGTCGAAGTATCGGTTGATCAGATTATGTGTGGTTTTTTCATTCATGATAGTCACGATAAGCTTTACGGATTGTTTTACGGGCACGAGCGACAATTTGTCGGACGTTGCCCTCGGTGAGGTTGAATTTCTGAGCTATATCATCGAAATCCCATTCGTCGCGGTCGCGCAGTATGAGAATCTGCCTGTCGCGTGGTGAAAGTGATGATTCAATGAGTTTGCTGACGCGGGCGAAAGTTTCCGCTATTTCGTCGGGGGAATCGTCGGAGCTTTCGGTGAAGTTCGGCTCGAAGGGGTCAGTAGGGTGTGCCGATGAGTCACGTAGTTTGTTAAGGCTGAGGTTACGTACCGTAGTCATCAGCAGCCCCGCGGCGCTGCTTTCGCGGGTTATACGGTCGCGGTGGGTCCAAAGTCGGACAAACGCCTCCTGAAGTACGTCGCGAGCGTCGTCGTCATCTGCGAGCAACCTTCGTGCTCTCAGGAACAGTGACGAGCGGATGCTCTGGAACGTGGATGTCAGGACATGTTGTTTCATCGTTTCAATATAGTAGACACCGATGGTGGAGAATTGTTACAAATAAAGTGAAAATAGTTTGGATGCGCCTCGAGTTAACATATATTAACTAATTGGATTGACTATGAATCAGGCTATTTCTTTAACGGACAAAATGTTGTATAGCATTTTGTACATTAAGAAATTATTATATTTGCATCGCTGTTCATTTGGATAGCATGACATAATAAACAAAATCGAAGAAGCGTTTTGCTTATCTTGCTGTTGAAAACGTAGGAAATTTTCACCGTATGCAAGAGGTAACGAAGCGGTTCTCACGCTATAGCGTGGGCTGCTAATTTCATATCTCGCATACAAGGTTTCCTACGACCATCAACAGGAGATGTGGTAGATCAGTCCACGTTTCTTTATTTACAAATGGTCGATGGGGCTGTAAGACCAATCAGTCACGCAATGCGTATGAAAAATTTTTTTTAGCACTTATGGTTTCTATTATTTCCATTTGTGCCTATGCAAACACTTGTACTTATGATGGGATTCAGGTGACACTCTCTGAACGAACTGTAACTGTAGGAAGTGGTACTGGGTACGCTCAAGACTATGCAGTTGTGAATTTCACAACAGATAAACCTGCAAATTCTCCGCGCGTTCTCTTGCAATTTAGAAAAAATGGCACAGTTGTAAAGGAAGTTTGGGTAAACCTGAATAGTAGCAGTGGAGCATATAACTGGTATGCTAAAGTTTCTATGCCCGAAGGTACTTATGAAGTTTCTTTAGTTCAAAGACCAGGGATGTGTTATTAATTTAACATAGTACTTGTTTCTCCCACATAGAGCGCTTTATCGTGCTAACGCAGCAAGATAAAGCGCTCTTAGTTTGTTGGTGAGTCATGTATCGATGGCGGGACTGGGGGTGGAAGGAGATGAGAAAGAGGTGAACACTGCCGGTTGAAGGTTAGTGTTCACCTCTTGTTAGATAGAGGGAGGATGAGCCCTATTTTGCCCTGTATGGGATTATTGTTTGGGGTTGTTGTCGGGTTGGTCGGTTTTGGGGTTGTCGGTGGCTGAGTCGGAGTCGGGCTGAGGGGTTGTGTCGGCTGAGTCGACGGGTTCGTCAGCGGGGAACTCCTTGGGCGCACCGTTGATCATTCCGGCGGGAGGAGGTGGAGGGGTTTCCGAAGAGACTTCGGTGGCTTCGACATCCATTACGGGAGGTGGAGGAGGGGTTGAGTCCTTTTCCTTCTGCTCGCGTGCTTTGAGGATTTCGTCGGTTCGGGAGACCCATTGGCGCGGGCCGAAAATATGTTCGACATCGTCGGTGAAGATAACTTCGCGAGAGATGAGGGTTTCGGCCAGTCGGGCGTGTCCGTCGGCGAATTTGCGGAGAATATCCTTTGCCCGTTCATATTGTTCGGCTATGATGCGGCTTACTTCCTCGTCGATGAGTTTGGCTCGGTCGTCGCTGTAGGGTTTAGTGAAGCCGTAGTCCTGTCCGGTGGAGTCGTAGTAGCTGATGTTTGGCAGGCGTGAGCTCATGCCGTAGTAAACGACCATTGCGTAGGCCTGTTTGGTAACACGCTCGAGGTCGTTGGCGGCTCCGGTTGATATTCTGCCTAGGAAGAGTTCTTCGGCGGCCCTTCCGCCGAGGGTGGCACACATTTCATCGAGGAGTGCCTCGGCGGGGGTAATCTGTCGTTCTTCAGGGAGATACCATGCTGCACCGAGGGCTTTGCCACGTGGAACGATTGTTACTTTGATCAGGGGGTTGGCGTAGCGGAGCATCCAGGAGACGGTTGCGTGGCCGGCTTCGTGGATTGCGATGGCGCGTTTTTCCTCGTCGGTAGTTATTTTGTTACGTTTTTCCAAACCTCCGATGATACGGTCGACGGCATCGATGAAGTCCTGACGCTGCACGGTTTTTTTGTTGTGGCGGGCTGCTATCAGTGCAGCTTCGTTGCAGACGTTGGCAATGTCGGCACCGGAGAAACCCGGGGTTTGGCGGGCGAGGAGTTCGACATCGACGCTGTCGTCGATTTTGATGTCGCGGAGGTGGACCTTGAAGATTGCCACACGGTCGTTGAGGTCGGGGAGTTCGACATAGATCTGACGGTCGAAACGACCGGCACGCATGAGGGCTTTGTCGAGGATGTCGGCACGGTTGGTTGCGGCGAGGATGATCACACCGCTGTTAGATCCGAAACCGTCCATTTCCGTAAGGAGCTGGTTGAGGGTGTTTTCGCGTTCGTCGTTAGAGCCCATGTTGGCGTTTCGGCCACGGGCACGGCCTACGGCATCGATTTCGTCGATGAAGATGATGCATGGTGCTTTTTCCTTGGCCTGACGGAAGAGGTCGCGGACGCGGGATGCGCCGACACCTACGAACATCTCGACGAAGTCAGAGCCTGACATTGAGAAGAACGGCACGTTGGCTTCGCCGGCGACGGCTTTCGCCAGGAGCGTTTTACCTGTTCCGGGAGGGCCTACGAGCAGAGCGCCCTTGGGGATTTTACCACCTAAGTCAGTGTAGCGTTGCGGGTTTTTGAGGAATTCCACGATTTCCTCGATTTCCGTTTTAGCTTCAGAGAGGCCGGCGACATCGTTGAAAGTCACTTTCACGGGGCTGTCCTTGTCGAAGACCTGCGCTTTCGATTTTCCCACATTGAACACACCTCCGGGGCCGCCGCCGTCTTTGCCCGACATGCGGTTCATGATGAAGAACCAGAAGAAAATCAGCAGCAACACCGGACCGAAAGTCCAGAGGAGCGAAGAGTAGTCGCTGGTTTTTTCATATTTGACATCGCCGGTGTAGAGTCCTTCGGTCTGCCACTGTTCGATTTTGCGCTGGAGGTTGTCGGCCGAGGGTATGTCGGTGATCAGTTTAGCCTGGATCTTAGATCCTTTTTTGAATTGAGATTCAGGGAAAATAGTTGAGGCGAGCGAGTCGGTCATCATTGCTTCGGCCTCGTTTTTGTTGGTTATGACCACGATTTTGTTGACGCCACCAGATGTGCAGTATTTTTCAAATTCGGTGAAGTTTACTTCTTTTGCGATGCTGTTATCATCGAAATAGAAAATGCCGAAGAGGGCGATCAAGATGATAGCGTACATCCAGAATAGGTTGAAACCGAAACTTCTTTTTTTATTTCCTGGTTTTTTTAGGTTCATGGTGATGCTTTGGTGAATGTGTTATGTTTTAAAGGGGCGAGATGGCGCGGATCCTTACCGGGTTGGGGTGTCAGTCCAGGTCGGGGATCTGTGTTGTTTCGGCGTCGCTCCAAAGGTCTTCGAGGTTGTAGTGCTGCCTTGTTTCTCGTGCGAAGATGTGGACGATGATGTCGCCGTAGTCGATGACAATCCATTCCGATGCGCGGTAGCCGTCGTAGTTGTAGGGTTTGACACGGATTTCGTCGAGGAGGAAATCGCGGACATTGTCGGCAATGGCGGCAACCTGCACGGGGGTGTTACCTTCGCAGATTATGAAAGTGTGGGCCGGTGCGGATTCGATATCCGCCATGTCGAGCAGGGTTATTTTTTTTCCTTTACGGTCCTGTATGGCTTCGATTATTTTTTCGGTGATTATTTTAGAGTCAGATTCAGAACCTTTGAGTTCTCCAGTGATGAAGTTAGTGTTGATTTCGGGGGATGAAGATTCTTTTATGTTCATAATGTTGCAATTTGCTGAGTTATGGGTTCTCTCTTTTGGCGGGGGGGATGAGTCAGACGCTGAGTTGCCGTGCGAGAGATTATGATTTCGAGAGTTTGTAAGCTGCTTTAGAATTAAACAAATGAGTGGATTAAAGGTTTGTTCAGATGAATAATTTTTCGAGACGGTGGAGTGAGCCTGAGAGGGCGAAAACGACCACGAAGTCACCTGGCAGAATCTGGGTGTTACCGCTGACGAGCATGCCTTTGCCGTTGCGTATCAGACCGGCGATTGTCATTTCGCGTGACAGTTTGATGTCCTTGATCAATCCTCGGGTTATTTTTGCTCCGTCCCTGACATCGAATTCGGCCACTTCGGCACCTGCCAGCGAGAGGCATTTGTTGGATTGTGTGTCGCTGTCGAGCAGGTGTTGGAAGATTTTGCTTGAAGCGAGGAGTTTTTTGTTTATGATTGTTCCGATGTTCAGCCCTTCGGCTTCCGATATGAACTGAATGTTCTCGACTTCGGCGATTGTTTTGCTGACTCCGAATTCCTTTGCGGTGAGGCAAGCGAGTATGTTTGTTTCAGAGCTGTCGGTCAGTGCGATGAATGCGTCCATGTCCTCGATTCCTTCTTCGAGGAGGATGTCGTTGTCGCGGGCGTCGGCACAGATTATCTCGCAACCGGGGCAGCGTTCCGGGAGGCGTCGGCATATGTCGGCATTGCGTTCCAGGATTTTGATGTTGTATTCACCCTGGACGAGGTTGGATAGTCGGGCAGCGATTTTTCCACCTCCCATTATCATAATGTTGCGGATGCGGTTGTGTTTTTTTCCGCACATTTCCCTGAGTTCGTCGAGGTGCTGACGTGTGGTCATGACATAGATTATGTCGCCTTCGTGGACATCGTCGAAACCGCCAGGGATGATTGTGTGGTTGTGGCGTTTAATGGCGCAGATGTGGAAATTGTGGTGGGTGAAAGTTATGTCGCGGAGTTTCATACCCACAATCGAGGCGTTCTGCCGCAGTTTTACGCCCACGACAATGAGCTGGCCGTCATGGAGTTCGAACCAGTTACGTACCCAAGTGTGGCGGAGCGCGGTGCGGATTTCCAGAGCTGCTTCGTATTCGGGATAGATGGTGTCGTTGACTCCGATTTTTTCAAAGAATTCGCGGTTTCGCGACCTCATGTATTCGTAGTTGTCGATTCGCGCTACGGTTTTCTGTGCTCCAAGAGCCTTTGCGATGGCGCAGGCAGTGACGTTGTCGGTTTCATAGGGGGTTACGGCGATGAAAAGGTCGCATTTGGCCACCCCTGATTCGCGGAGAGTTTCGAACGAAGTCGGGTTCCCTACCATTGTCATGAGGTTGTAGTTTGCATCGAGCAGTGCGAGTTTCTGCGCGTCGGAGTCGATCAGGATTATGTCCTGAGCTTCGTTCGAGAGCAGTTTCGCCAGGTGAGAACCTACTTCCCCGGCTCCTCCGATGACTATTTTCATTTCGATTTCTCCTTTCCTTTGTTGACGATTACCAATGCGATGTTTTCAGGGTCGAGTCCGCAGAGTTTTTTGAGCTGCGGAACCGTTCCTTGATGAATGAAAGCGTCGGGCACGCCGATTCGTGTGATTGAGGGTGAGTAGCCGTGGTCGCTCATCCATTCCACTACGGCCGAGCCGAGCCCGCCGGTCACCGATGCGTCCTCGACCGTTATAATCGGGAGATTCGATTGTGCAATTTCGGTCAGCATCCGTTCGTCGATCGGTTTGAGGAAAATAGCGTCGTAGTGGGCAGCTGATACGCCTTGTTCGGCGGCGAGTTTGATTGCTTGGGTCACCTCCGAGGCGATAGTTCCGATAGAGATTACGACCACGTCGGTTCCGTCGGCGAGTTTGCGTGCTTCCCCAATTGGAATCTGCCGCATGGGAGTCTTCCAGTCGATGTTGTTGCCTGAACCGCGGGGATAGCGTATGGCCATGGGGAATTTTTCGCGGTGTTGTGCGGTGAACAGGAGGTTGCGGAGAGTTTCCTCGTCGGCCGGAGCCGAGATTATCATGCCAGGGATTGGCCGGAGGTAGGCCAGGTCGTAGAGTCCATGGTGTGTTACGCCGTCTTCACCAACCAGACCGGCTCGGTCGATGCAGAAAGTGACTGGGAGTTCCTGTATCGCCACGTCGTGGATGATATGGTCGTAGGCCCTTTGGAGGAAGGAGGAATATATGGCGACGAACGGGCGTTTGCCTTCACGAGCGAGACCGCCGGCGAAGGTGACGGCGTGTCCTTCCGAGATGCCGACATCGAACACCCGATCGGGGAGTTTCTCCTGCATGATGTTCAGGGAAGTTCCGGAGGGCATTGCGGCAGTGATGCCGATTATGCGGGGGTCGTCAATGGCGAGGTCAGTGATTGTGTGGCCGAAGACATCCTGGAACTTCGGGGGTTTGGGAGATGAACCGCCGGAAGACCGTTCGCCCGTTTCGGGGTTGAATTTTCCGGGAGCGTGCCATGTGGCGGGGTCGTTTTCCGCCGGGGCGTAGCCTTTGCCCTTCACGGTGCAGAGATGGAGTATGCGGGGGCCCTTCATGTCCTTGACATCCTTCAGAACTTGTACGAGGCGTTTGACGTCGTGGCCGTCGAAGGGACCGAAGTAGCGTATGTTAAGCCCTTCGAAAATGTTTTGCTCATGGCTCAGGAGAGCTTTCAGACTGTTGTTGAAGCGCATGATGACCCCTTTCCCCTTGTCGGTGACCAGGTGGTGGCGTTTGAGGAAGCTGTAGATTTTATAGCGCAGGTCGTTGTAGTGGCGCGACGTTGTCAGGTGGGCGAGGTTGCTGTTGAGAGATCCGACATTACGGTCGATCGACATGTCGTTGTCGTTGAGGATAATGAGCAGGTTGTTGGGGACATTAGCCGCGTTGTTCATGCCCTCGAATGCGAGTCCGCCTGAGATTGAGGCGTCGCCAATGACCGCCACTACGTTTCGGCGCGGCGATTCATGGTCCATGGCTGAAGATATGGCCATGCCGAGTGCTGCGGAGATAGAGTTGGAGGCGTGTCCGGCGGTGAAAGTGTCGTATTCGCTTTCGGCCGGATTCGGGAACCCGCTCAGGCCGCCCATTTTTCGGTTTAGGTGGAAACGGTCGCGTCGTCCCGTGAGGAGTTTGTGACCGTAGGCCTGATGTCCGACATCCCAAACGATTCTGTCGTAGGGTGTGTTCAAGACATAGTGGAGTGCGACGGTGAGTTCCACGGCGCCCATTCCGGAAGCGAAGTGACCGGGGTTGTCGCAGAGCGAATCGATAAGAAAACGGCGAATGTTGTCGCAAACCTCCGGGAGTTTGTCAACCGGGAGTTCGCGAAGGTCGGCCGGGCTGTTTATTTTGTCGAGCAGCGGGTGCTTACTTGTTTCTTTTTCTTCCATTCTTGATGTATTTCTTGTACAATGGAACAAACACTACGATACCTGAGCAAATGATTACGAAAATGGTCCAGAGCGTTATGGTCCGGGCAGAAGAAATGACCAGATAGCAGAGGGCCAACCAGAGTAAGGTCAGGCAAGAGAGTCGAAATATTTGTGTTCCTGTCATATGGATGAATGGTTTGAAGTTATGTGGAAACACCCTGAGATGCCTGACAAAGCGGAGTGTAGGTGTTCAACCTACAAAGTTACAAATAATCGTTAACCCACTCTACGAGTGTGATTAAATTTAACACAAGATAACAAATGAATCAGAGAACTCTGAGAACTCTGAGGGCTTTGGGGACTCTGAGGACTCTGGGAGCTCTGCTGGGGGGAGCATCACACAGTCGGAGTGGTGTGGATTTGGTTGAGGGAGGTCACGGTTGGAGCCAGCTGAGAGGGCTTGCCTTTGCCGTCGCGGTTGAAATAGACAGCCTGCCATCCGGCGTTCAGGCCTCCGAGGATGTCAGTGTCGGGGTTGTCGCCGATAATCAGCGCCTGGGCAGGGGTGAATCCGGCTTTCGCTTCGGCATGGTTGAACAGGCGAATGTCAGGTTTGTTCACACCGATTTCGTCGCTCAGGACAACACAGTCGATCAGGTGGGATATGTTTGAGGAATTGAGTTTGCGGAATTGTACCTCCTTGAAACCGTTGGAGATGATTCCGATTTTGAATCCGTCGCCACGGAGCCGGTTGAGGAGTTCAACCGCACCGGGGACAGTTTGGGTGCATTCGCCGAGATAGTCGAGGTAGAGGTCAGAGAAGCGTTTCCATGTGTCGGGACCGATGGGGTATCCGGCGTTTTTCAGAGGACGCTCGAAGCGTTCGCTCATGAGGTAGTCGCGAGAAATTCGTCCCACGTTGTAGTCGGCCCAAAGGGCGTGGTTCACTTCCTGATAGCGTAGGCAGAAATTCTCAGGTGTGTTGAAATATGGTTCGAGTCGGCAGGAGTGATAGAGTTTCACCAGCGAGATTATGGAGTTTCCGGCGAAGTCCCAGAGGGTATCGTCGAGGTCGATCCAGACCCATTTAATTATGTTTTTGTCAATCAACATCGGTCATTTTCCACCAGTTATAGGAAATGTTATGGTCAGTCACGTCGCCTTCGCGTTGTTTGAGGTGTTTGACCACTCGAATGGTCAGGGGAAGGATAATTATTTCGTAGCCTGTTTTGAGCAGGGCTTGCGTGATAATCAGAGAGAAGATTGTGCTCCAGGGCAAAATCTGGGCGAATGCAATGGGGAAGAATATGACAGAGTCGACCGATTCGCCCCAGAGCGAAGATATGATGGCCCGGAAAGAGAATCGTCCATTAGTGTGGCCCGATTTCATTTTGCTCATAACATAGGCGTTTACCATTGATCCACAGAGAAATGCGGTGAAGCTTGCGAGCATTATTCGAGGCACGCTGCCGTAGATGGTTTCCATTGCCTGCTGGTTGTTCCAGTCGGCGCCTCCGGGGAGTAGAATTGCGAGTTGCAGCATCAAAGCGACCAGCAGAGATGAGATGAAACCCATCCAGATCATCAGGCGTGCTTTTTTGAAACCGTAGACTTCGACCACGCAGTCGTTGATGATGTAGGAGATGGGGAAGACGATTACTCCTGCGGTTATGGTGAACCAACCGAGGTCGATTGTTTTTATTTCAACGAGGTTTGAGATGACCAGGCAGATGCAGAAGAGTGTGGTCAGCAGTAGGTAGGTCAGTGAGAATTTGTTGTTGGAGTTCAGCATAGCAAAACGATAACGATTTGAACGAGGATGACACGTGCGAACATGCTCAGGGGGTAGACTGTAGCGTAGGCTACCGACGGACGGTCGCCGGGCAGGGTTGTGTTGGCGTAGTCGAGGGCCATGGGGTTTGCCATTGAACCGCAGAGCATTCCGGTTGCGGTTCCGAAATCTATTTTCATCATTTTCACGGCGATCAGGCCGAGGATCACCGTTGGGACTACGGTGAGGATGAATCCGAGGGCAACCCAGAGGAGCCCTTCCGAGCGGAACACCGTATCGAAGAAATGTGCACCGGCATCGAGGCCGAGGCAAGCGAGGAACAGGGCGAGTCCGATTGCTCGGAGCAGGAGGTTGGCGCTGCTGGTGGTGTAGGTGACCATGTGGAGTCGGGGGCCGAAAGTGCCTACGAGTATACCCATGATTATGGGTCCACCGGCGAGCCCCAAAGAAATAGGAACGTTCATTCCCGGGAGGTTGAGGGGGAGTGCCCCGAGGATTACTCCGAGAACAATGCCGATGAAGACCGGCACGAGGTTAGGCTCGTCGAGAGTTTTGACTGTGTTTCCGATCAGTGGCTCGATTTTCTCCATTGCGCTCTGTTCGCCCACGACGATGATTTTGTCGCCTAACTGAAGCCTGAGCGACGGGGTTGCCAACAGGGGCATTCCGCTTCGGTAGACACGGCTTATGTTTACGCCGTAGAGATTTCGCAGTCGGAGAGAGCCGAGGGTTTTTCCGTTCAGTTCCTTGCGTGTCACCAGGAAACTTTCCGACACGAGCCGGCGGTCGACGGCGTTCCAGTCGATGTCGCTTCGGTTCCAGTCGTCGGGTTCCTGTTCGCCGAATAGAATCAGCAGCGCGTCAGAGTCGTCGGGTGCGCTGATGACAAGCAGTCGGTCGTGTTCCTGCAGGATGAGGTCGGAAGTGGGTATGCTGACCACGCCGCCTCGCCACACTCGGGAGATGACGAATTGACATCCGGAAGCCCGTGCTATCTGTTCGATGGATTTTCCGAAGATGCCTGGGTTTCGCACTTCGAACTCAGTGTTCACCGGTCGTGGTAGGGTAGTGATCGGTTCGGCGCTTATCTCCTTGTCGTTGATGAAGATTTTGCGCATGACGATGATGGCGATGATTACACCGACGACACCGAGGGGGTAGGTTACGGCGCAACCTAAGGCTGCGGTGTCAGAGGGTATTCCGTATTGAGAGAGGGCCTGCTGCACGGCACCGAGAGCGGGTGTGTTTGTTGTGGCGCCGCAGAACACGCCCATCATGTCGGGCAGGCTGACGGGTGAGATGTAGGATATTGCGACAGCGACGGCGAGCGATACGACGGCGAGTGCGAGTCCGAGCATGTTGAGCTTGATGCCGCCGTGGGCCAGGGAACTGAAGAATCCGGGTCCTACTTGAAGACCGAGAGCGTAGACAAAGAGCACGAGGCCGAAGTTTTCGGCGTAGTGGAGCATTTGGCTGTCGATGCTGATGCCGAAGTGTCCGGCGATGATGCCGACGAAGAAGACGAATGTCACGCCGAGCGATATGCCCCACACTCGGATTTTACCCAGGGCTATGCCGAGGGCGCTGATGAGCGACAGGACTAAGATGGCCTGTAGGGCGCTGTGGTCGAATAACAAGTTTGCAAACCAGGACATTTGGAAGTGATTAGGTTATACGGATTGCCGGAGGAGGGTGTGGTGAAGATTGTGGGAGAGGAAATATATTGTGGGAGAGGTATAATATTATGTGAGGGTGCGTCAACTTGTCGATGCACCCTCACATTTAAGAGGTAACGATGCCGTTATCAGCGGATACCGGCGATGTTGAAGTTAGCGAATTCGAGGTCGGCGGCGGCGCGTTTAGCGAGTTTGGAATCCAACTCGATAGCTTTGCGGAGGTTTGAGCTGACCATTTTCTCGTTGTTTGTGCGGGCGCCGAGGACAGCGGTGAGGTAGTAGGTAGTCGCGTCGGGCTGAGCGATGGCAGCGAGAGTGTTTTTGGCTTTGCTGTAGTTTTTGGTGAGAATCTGTGCGAGCGCTGCGTTGTTTGTTTTAGCGTCGCCGAAAGCTTTGACAGCGGCGTTAGCGTCGCCCTGGAGGAGGTAGAGCGTACCGGTTGCTTCGTTGAGTTCGTTGAGTCCTGCGGCGTTACCGAATTTCTGGCGGGCGTCGCGGTAGTCTTTTTTCATGAGCGAAGTCAAACCGAGGTTCATCTGGGGTTCAGCTTCAGCGGGAGCGATACGTGCTGCCTGGGCGAAGTTGGCTTTAGCGGCAGAGTAGTCACCGATGATGAATTGTTCCACACCGAGGTCGTTGTAGGTGCGGTAGTCATCGGGATAGAGTTCGGCTGCTTTGTTGTAGATTTTGAGTTTCTGGTTGTGGTTGTCGGTCAGAGTAGCGCAGTAGAGGATTTCGTCGACAGAGAGTTTCTGGGGGTTTGTTGCGAAGAGTTCCTGGATTTCGCGGTCGCTTTTACCGATGACGTTGATAGAGGCGGTGATGCGTGAGTAGCGGAGCTGGGGGAGGATTTCGTCGGCGAGCTGGTCGAAGACAGAAGAAAGGTTACGGATTTCACGTTCGCGTTCTTCGGGGTCTTTGAACTGTTCGAGTACGCTGAGTATCAGCTCTTTATCCTGGATGTTGCTTTTGGCCACGAGGTTGCGGAATCCTTCCCAGTCCTCGGGAGTGAACTGAGCGGTGAGTTCGCCGAATTCGGTGATGTTGTCGCGTTTAAGCTGTTTTGTGAGGTAGTCGTTTGTGTTTTTCTCACGCTGTTCGGCCAGACGTGTGTTGAAGTCGAGTTTACCTTCGGGAGAAGCGTAGGAAGATATGTTTATTTCTTCGATTTCACGGTTTTGGGCGGCGTTTGCGTTGGCGATGTTTTCGTGGAGTTTCGCCATCTGGTCGGTTTGGAGTTCGCTTTCGCGGATGTTAGCGCGGTTAACGAGGAAGCGGATGTCGGCGGCGTATTTCTCGTTGATTATTCGCTGGAACTTGTCGGGAGCGATGGCGGGTGTAGCGTTTCCGGCGTTAGCGAGAGCGGCAGTGCTGACCACGCCGTCGGCTACTTTGACGCGGGGGAGGACATATTGTTTGTTTCCTTGGCGCACGTTGAAACCGAGCATCAGTTCGCTGTTCATCATTTCAGGCTGATAGTTGTAGACCACGGGAATGGTAACTGTTCCGCCTTGTTCGTAGTTGACAACCGGGGCGTTGCCACGGACTTTCTCTCCTTGGAAGTTATAGCTTTGCGAAGCTACTTCCTCGCCGTTGAACACGAGGTAGGGGGTCACGGTCACTTCAGCGTTTTTGAGGAAGAATTTCTGTGGGATGTTTGCGGTTACGGTTGCGGGAACGCGTTCGCCTACCACTTCGAGGGGGTTAGGGTTAACTGAGAAATAATCAGCTGAGAACTGATTCATTTTTTTGCTACAGCCGGTGAGCAGGAGCAGTGAGCAGGCTCCACCGGTTACTACTGATTTGATGTTCATGGAATATAATGAGAAATTTGTTTGTACTCCGTGTTTAAAAAGATGAATGATTGGTCGTGGGCTTTTTCGCATTATGCAGTTGGTCAGCCCTGATAATTCCGTGAGGGGATGGATTGACGGAGGCATGATTGAGGAAAAGATGCACGGCCTGATAAAAGTTGGGCAAAGTTACGCAATTCTGATGTAATTTGCTATTTTTTTGGGTGTATTTTTTTTGCGTGATAATAAAAAAAAGATTAAATTTGTTCCTTTGGAACCGTTAGCGGGAACTGCATCCGTGGATAAAAGTGCGGAATGGATTGTCAGCGTGGCGGTTTCGTGAAAAAAAAGAACTTAAGGTATATAATATTTATATTAATCACATTTTAATGAAAAAAGTATTAGTTTGCATATCATCACTTTTCATGGTGGGTGCTGTGAGCGTTTCGGGTCAGGGAAAGCTTGATGCGGGCGCCACTACGTTCATGCGCCAGGCCTCGGTGGTTGCGCGCACCGGTAAAGCATTGAAAACTATTAACGGAAGTGTAAAGAGCGATTCGCGAATAGCGGTTCTTATAGAGATGGCCCCCGGCAGTGATGCTGAGGAGTTGCGTGAGTCCGGCATAGAGGTTTCAGATGTCATAGGCGATGTTGCCGTGGCGTATGTCACCGCCGCCGATCTGCGTAATCTCGACAGTATGGGAAGTGTTCGGCGAGTTCAGCGAGCCCGCAAAAAGCGTAAGTTGAACGATACGGCCCGTCAGGTGAGCAACGTGTCGCAGGTTCATGAAGGAGAAGAACTTAACTCGGGATATACCGGAAAGGGAGTGATTGTAGGTGTGGTTGACGGAGGTTTCGACCCCAATCACATAGAGTTCAAGGATGCCGCCGGTGTGAACCGCGTCAAGAAAGTGTGGCAGTACGTTGTTAATGAGTACACCGGAAAAGTGAGCACATACACATACACCGGAAGCGAGATTACATCATATAATGAAGATGGCAATGACGTTGATGATACCCATGGCACCCATGTGACAGGTATCGCCGCCGGATCATACGGCTTCGGAGAAACAGGCACCGGAGCGAAACAGTATTATGGCGCGGCTCCCGAGGCGGAGATATTGATGGCGGGCGGTGATTTGACCGACGATGCCATTCTGAGTGGAGCCAAAGCGTTGATAAGCTATGCTGAAGCGGAGGGTAAACCGTTGGTAATCAATATGTCGTTAGGTGATAATGTTGGTCCACATGACGGAACCGACGCATTCACCAAAGCGCTGAACACCCTTGCCGAGGACAACATCATATGTGTAGCCGCCGGTAACGAGGCTGATATGGATGTGACTGTAAGCAAAACACTCACATCGAGCGACAAAACCGTGAAGACCACCCTTGTTCCCACGGAATATCTTACCGAGGCCGGTGGCAGCAAGTATCAGGCCAGCTGTATGGTTGAGGTTTGGGCCAGCGACAGCCGGTCGTTCAATGTCAAAGTGGCGCTTGTCAACAAAAAAACAGGAGC
>JAXJVW010000238.1:0-3736 GCA_036308365.1 Muribaculaceae bacterium | reverse complement strand
TTTGCTGATCCAATCTCAAATAATTCACCCAGAGAGACTTCAACCCATCCGTCAGGCAAGTTCCCATAATGCGACTCAGCCGAAGATGCTTTGGAGTTCTTTGGGCGTTTGATTTTGCCCTCGGCGATTAGGCGTTCTTTCTCGGCACGGATGCGTTCGAGTAGAACCGATGCGGGTTCATCGTTAGGGTCCTGTGGCACGAGTTTGCCACGGATTGCGAGATCGAGTATTTTCTGACGAAGCGATTTTGTATCCATTTTAATTCTCTCGATTTAATTGGAGTTTAACTTTCTCAACCTCAGCTTTAAGTTGCTCTTCCGAGGGAAGAAGCAGTTGGTATTTTGAAGCAACAATAGAATTGTTGTCGGCAGGAAGATTCATTTTGATTACTATATCTTTCTTTTTTTACACTATATAAGAGACACTCGTAGCGCATAATATTTATCTAACGTTCTTATTCTCGAGCAGTCTAATTATTGTGAAATGTTTCAAGTTAATAATATTTTATCCTTATTTGGAATTGATATACGGGGGCTATACTGAGTCTATTTTAATTGCGACCGCAATGCGGACGCAATTGGAAATTCAAGATAAAACTGACGCGTTCATTCAAGTATGGCGTCTATAATTGTCATTGGTTCAATCTTCCTTGATATCCAGCTCTGCGAACAGTTTCTCGAGTTGGGCCACAGCCTTTGAGATGTTATCGCTTTTTTCTTTGATTGATGACATCAGTTCGGCGAGCGAAATGTCGGCCACGTCGCCTCCCTGACGGATCCATGTTATGTCGAGACTTGTTTTGTCGCGTTTCAGCAGCTCCTCAACGTCATATCTGCGCCATCGGCCATTGGGATTGCTCTCGGCATCATATGTTTCCTTACGGGCATTGACGTTATCGGCGTTGTAGCATGCCACGAAGTCGTCGAGATGATGGCGCTGCATGGGGTTGGTGGCGAGGGTGTGCTTGATGTCGGTGCGATAGTCGTAGAACCAGACATCCCTTGTGGGTGTACCTTTGGTGAAAAAAAGAACGTTGGCCTTGACTCCCTGGGCATAGAAGATGCCTGTCGGGAGGCGCAGAATGGTGTGGAGGTTGAATTCGGTGAGCAACCGTTTGCGGATGGTTTCACCGGCGCCACCCTCGAAAAGCACGTTGTCAGGGAGCACCACGGCGGCGCGTCCTCCGCTTTTGAGCGACAGCATCATGTGTTGAAGGAAATTGAGCTGGTTGTTCTTTGTCTGCACGTAGAAGTCGGGGCGGTCAATTTCTACCGACCCGGCTGGACGCGTTCCAAACGGCGGGTTGGCCAATATGACGTTCGCCATCACATCGGGCTCTTTCTCCAGTGAGTCGCGGCATTCAATGGGGCTTCGGTCGGTTCCGATTCCGTGGAGATAGAGGTTCATCGAAGCGAGGGTCACCACGAGCGCTGTGTTGTCAACGCCATGCAGAGACTTGTTTTTCAGGAAATCCTGCTTCTCACGGTCGGCCGACTGTGCTTTCATATAGTCGTAGGCTGCGAGAAGGAATCCTCCGGTGCCACATGCCGGATCGAGGACAGTCTCGCCAATCTGCGGACGTGTCACATCGACCATGGTCTGGATCAGGCTGCGCGGGGTGAAATATTGTCCGGCACCGCTTTTCTTGTCTTGGCCGTTCTTTTCGAGAATACCCTCATAAATCGCGCCTTTCACATCGCCGTCCATCACGAGCCAATCTTCCTCGGCAATCATGTCGATGACTTTTTTGAGATAGACGGGTTTGTCGATTTTATTCTGTGCCTTTGTGTAGATTGTTCCTATAAGGTTTTCTTCGCGGCTGAGGGTGTCAAGAATCTTTTCATAAGCCTCAACCAGGTCCTCACCTTTTTCGCCTACCAGATCAGGCCAACGACATCCGACGGGCAACGCCGAATCCTCACCGAATGTGTTGACATTCTCATCGTCCATTTTCAGGAACAACAGGTAAGTGAGCTGTGTGATGTAGTCAGTGAATCCAATACCTTGCCCGGAGAGGGTGGTTGCGAGATTCCACACTTTTTTTGTCAGTGTCTGGGGAGTGGTTATATTTGATGCCATTATGCTGATTTCTTATTGAATATAAGGAATTGAGATAGCGAAAGCAGGGTTTGTCTGGCGACTTCCGCATCTCCGAAATTTCGTATTATCTGTGCTGCCACCGTTTTGTCATATTCACGTACATCCTTCAGTGTGGTGCTACCGTTGGTGACGATATAACTTACAACCTGGCGGATAACATCTTTTTGCGACTCGGTCAGTGGTCGTTGGGCCTGTCCACACCAGAGTTCGAACCTCCGGGCTGCCATTGACGGGAGGCTGCGGAGTTCGGGGGTGACACGCATTGCGTAGCGCACAAGCTGGATGATGTTTGTCAACGCTTCTTTTTCATCTTTTGACGAGAATTTCGTGACCGTCGCCGGATTGAGAATGGAATAGTTGTTCCATAACTGCGAGGCCCGGAATTTGTGATTGAATTCTTCAAGGGTCCGCTGCAGGTCCTTGAGCATTGAGTATGTCAACGGCTCACCGGTGTTGTTGTAAATTATCCGAAGTGCCTCGATCTCATCCTTGTGGTCCTCAAGATATTTCTCGAACGCTTTGGCTGTTTCTTCTGCTTCTTCGTGCGAGAATCCTTTTTCAATCAGATTATCCTCACCGGGGTCGAGAATCTTGACGAACCCGGCGTTTAGAATCAGAAGATAGTTGCGAGCTTCGGGATGCGCGGCAAGCGGGCGCACAAGCCCTTTACGCTCGTTGTTCGGTTCGTTGACATCGGAATATGGTGGTAGATCGCCGGATTCCAAGGCCTGATATATGCCCGATGCCATGTGGTCCATTCCCGCTCCGGCCAACTGTTCGAATTTGTGGCGTTCCTCCGCTTTAGCTTTGTTATGGATGCGTGACAGGCGTCCGGCGAGCAGTTTCAGATATTCGTCGGGCAATTCTCCGTGGCTTATTCGCTCAAGAAGCTGCCTGAGCGTGATTGTTTGCGAAGGTGGTTCCTCGTTGTGAGTGGGGATTCTCTTTTCATGCTCAGTGACGCCCACCGCATCAACCAGATAAAAGCAATCTTTGCTGAATGCGTTGGGTGTGACTTCCCGGAGTTTATCATCGCCTATGGTGCGCACACCACGGCCTTTCATCTGGACATAAAGAGGTAGCGATTCCACGTCGCGCATGAACATGACAACTTCAAGGGGTTTGACATCCGTGCCGGTGGCCACGAGTGTCACGGTCACAGCGATGCGGAAATCTTTGTCATTACAGAATGAGCGGATCAGGGCGTTGCTGTCACCGGCCGAATATGTTATTTTCTGCACATATTTATCGTCAGTGCGTTGGAACACCTCTTTCGCTATATTGACTATATTGGTTGCGTGGGCATCGTTAAGCGCGAAAATGAGTGTTTTAGGCAGATAGTCGAGATTCTTATCACGTTGCGGATCGGTGAACATCTCCTCGAACACTACGTCGCGATATGTTTCCAACACAAGTTTTATCTGTGCCGGATTGACGATGCTGCGGTTCAATTCCTTGGCGGTGTAGGTTTCGGTTTCGGTGCTACGGACATCTTCAAATTTACCGGTGTAACGTGTTAACCGGTGAAATTTGTCACCCTCGCGAATCGCTCCCCCTTCCTCAGCTCTGGTTTTAATGCGATAAACCCTTTCGGGCACATTGACACCATCGACAATCGATTTTTCCAAATTATAAT
>JAXJVW010000237.1:0-23936 GCA_036308365.1 Muribaculaceae bacterium | reverse complement strand
CTCAAATCCTGCGATAAATAAATTTAAACAGTTTCTTAATAGTGCAGTAACATATTTTATTAATTAACGTCGTTTCAATTCCAACTGGACTGAAACGACGTTAATTTTATTTTGTATTTTCTCAGCGAATATTCTGACGCACCTTCTCAAGGTAGGTCTTCATGGCCTCAGAGTCACGGTTTTCCACTATGCGCTGCAGCTCGGCCAGTTTGTCCTGAATCATTTTAAGCTGTCCCGGAGTGTTAGGGTTGAAGAGGATTTCACTGAGCAAGTAATCATCCTCGCTCATCAACCCCTGTGCAATCGCCATGTGGCGTTTGAATGTTGTGCCCGGCGCGTCCTGGTGCTTCATAATTGAGCCGAACACCAGTGTAGAGGCGAAAGGTATTGACAGCGAGTAGGCAATAGTTTGGTCATGCTCCTCAAACGAATACTCCTCAACATGAAGATGGAGCGAATTATAGAGGTCGCGGAAGAATGTTTTGCCCAAGTGGCTGCTTTCAGTGATTATGATTGCGTTTTCATTAGTCAGATTGCTAAGCGAAGCGAAAGTGGGGCCGAACATCGGATGGGTCGACACGAACGGATGGCCGCATGAAGCGTAGAATTCAGGCAGACCGGTTTTCACGGATGCGATGTCGCTGATGATGGTGTTTTCAGGGATATGGGGAAGCACCTGCCTGAAAGCCTCGATGGTGTATTTCACGGTGACCGCGTTTATGACAAGCTCAGGTTTGAACTCCTCTATTTCGTCGAGAGATGTGAATCGGAGGGCGTTGAAAGAATACCTCAGCCTCTGGCGGTCAACATCGAAGACGGCCACTTCATGATTGAATGATAGCAAATCAGAGAAAAATGAGCCCATTTTTCCGGCTCCGAGAATGAGTATCTTCATGGCCTATCGTTTATTAAAGATTTCCAACTGAACACGCACCGACTCCTCATGGATAGCCATCAGCAGCGTGCGCATGAAGTCCGTCGACATTCCCATTTCATTCGCCAGCTTGACACGCGACTGTATGATTGTGTCGAAACGGTTTGTCTGGAGCACCTGCATGTTGTGTTCCTTTTTGTATTGCCCTATTTCCCGACTGACATTCATTCGTTTATTCAGGACTTCGAGCAGTTCATTGTCAAGCCGGTCGATTTCCTGTCGCAGCAGGGTGATGTTTTCCGTGGTGCATTTTTCGCTACGTAATGAAATGGTGTTCAGAATGAAGTTGAACACATCGGGCGACACCTGCTGCCCTTTGTCGCTCCAGGCGCAATCAGGAGAGCAGTGTGTTTCCACAATCAGGCCGTCAAAGCCCATGTCGAACGCCTGCTGCGAGAGCGGTGCCACCAGTTCGCGTTTTCCGCCTATGTGGGAAGGGTCGGTTATTATAGGCAGCTGAGGGATGCGGCGTCGTAACTCAGCCGGGATATGCCATTGCGGCATGTTGCGATAGAGGTGTTTGCCATAGGCTGTGAAACCACGGTGAATGGCACCGAGACGTGTAACTCCGGCGTTGTACAGACGTTCCAACGCACCTATCCATAGTTCCAGGTCAGGGTTTACGGGATTCTTCACCAGCACCGGCACTTCAGGGTTAATGCTTCCAATGGCATCGGCAATTTCCTGCATAGCGAACGGGTTAGCAGAAGTGCGCGCACCAATCCAGAGCATGTCGACCCCGTTATTGAGTGCCGCTTCCACATGAGCGTGGTTAGCGACTTCCGTCGACACCTTCATTCCGGTTTCCTCCTTGACTTTTTTCAACCATTCCAGTCCAATCTCCCCTACTCCTTCAAACCCACCGGGTTTGGTGCGGGGTTTCCATATACCCGCCCTGAACAGTTTGATTCCGTAGGATGCGAGTTCACGGGCGGTTGTCATCACTTGTTCCTCAGTTTCAGCCGAACATGGTCCGGCTATTATGATGGGCTTTTTCACTTCCTCCCCATCGAAGGCAATCGGTTTTATGTTATCCATTTCGGTAGTTTTTTATTCTGATTAAAGCACGATTGAGATTCTCCTCAGTAGCGCAGAGCGAGATTCGGATGTAGCGTTCGCCATTCGAACCGAAAATGAATCCGGGGGTGATGAACACACGTGCGTTGTAAAGGATTTCGTCGGCCAGCGCTTCAGCACTTTCAACATTATCTGGAATGCGTCCCCACAGGAACATCCCTTTTTGCGAAGGGAGGAAAGAGCAACCCAAAGCCCGCATGATTTTCTCCGCAATCACTCTTCGGGCGGCGTAAACGCTGTTTAGTTCCTCATACCATTCATCGGGCAGTTCAAGCGCCTTGACCGAAGCCTCCATGATTGGTTTGAACCTGCCGGAGTCCACGTTTGACTTCACCTTCACTATCCAGTTGATGAACTGAGGGTTAGAGGCCACCATCGCCATTCGCCAACCGGCCATGTTATGGCTTTTGCTCAATGAGTTCATTTCAATTGCAACATCCAAAGCTCCGGGCACCTTCAGCAGGCTCAAAGGGTTGTCATTGAGGATGAAACTATAGGGGTTGTCGTGGGCTATCACAATTCCGTGGCGACGTCCGAAATCGACAATGCGCTCAAACAGCTCCATTGACGCCTGTGTTCCGGTTGGCATATGCGGATAATTTATCCACATGAGCTTGATTTTGTCAAGGGGCATTTTTTCGAGTTGCTCGAAATCAGGCATCCAACCGTTCTCCTCCTTTAAATCATAGTAGTAGGTGGTTGCTTCCACAAGCCGGCTTACGGCCGTGTAGGTAGGATATCCGGGATTAGGGAGCAGCACTCCGTCACCCGGATTCAGGAAAGCCAACGACACGTGGAGTATACCCTCTTTCGATCCTATGAGGGGAAGTATTTCCGTAGAGGGGTCGAGGTCCACATTGTAGAATCTCTTGTACCATCGGGCGAATGCCTGCCTGAGTTCGGGCAAACCGGCGAACGGCTGGTAGCTGTGCGTGTCAGGTCGGTCAGCCTCACTGACCAGGGTGTCGATAACCGACTGGTGCGGAGGACGGTCAGGTCCGCCAATTCCGAGCGAGATAATATCCTTTCCCTCTTTGTTGAGTTGAGCCACCTCACGCAGTTTTTTCGAGAAATAGTATTCCTGCACTGACTCGAGCCGTCGGGCAGGGACAATGGGTTTATTTGAATTCAACATATTCTCCTAAATTTTTAAAATCGTTCATTAATGGGCGCACAGCCTGGATGGCCTGGTGGTAGCGGATGTAGCTGTCGAAAGTCACATCGATGTAGAATCTATACTCCCACTCGCGTCCTATAATGGGTAACGACTGAATTTTTGAAAGGTTTATGTCATAGAATGAGAAAATGGTCAACACCTTTGAGAGCGCCCCGTTGGTGTGAGGCAGTGTGAACACCAGCGACGCCTTGTTCAGGAGTTCCTGTTTAGGTCGGAGTTCCTGCGCCATGAGGGGGTCGGCCAAAATCAGGAAACGAGTGAAGTTACGTTTGTTAGTCTCGATACCTTTTTCCAGGATTTCCAATCCGTAGAGATTTGCCGCATACTCACCGCACACCGCTGCATGGCCCATAAGTTTTTTTTCCGCTATTTCCATGGCGCTCCCGGCGGTGTCGAACTTCTCGATCATTTTGAGCGAGGGGTGGCGGAGCAGAAACTGTTCGCATTGCATCAGCGCCATAGGGTGGGAATTGACCTCGGTAAGCGTTTCGAGTGATTCCCCCGGCAACGAGCAGAGCACGTGTGAGATACGCATTTTATGCTCCCCTACGATCACCTGATTGCTCTGACGCAACATCTCATGGTTCTGCAACAATGAGCCGGCGATGGTGTTTTCAATAGCCACAATGCCCAAAAGCGACGCATCCGAGTCCAACCGTTCAAACAGCTGATGAAACGATTCAGACGGCACAGTTTCAATATTCCTGTCGCCGAAATATTCCCTTGCCGCCGCATCGTGGAAGCATCCGGCAATTCCCTGTATGGCCACTTTCAAGGTGTCATTCTGATTCATAAACGCTATATTAAAAAAAATCCCGGTGTGAAACCGGGATTATACTCATGTTAAAAAATTTATTTTTACGCAGTCACACGAAATCCCGATTTTATTCTCTTAAAATAAAATAATAAAAGTAATAATATTTGCTAAATCGGGCGTTCATTGCATTCGTTTTGTAGTTTCAGACGCAAAGTTAGTGTTATTTTTTTATTTTTCAATAAATTCTTCGATTTTTTTTAATCATCTGCTAATTTTATGATGACTACCGTCTGCCGACATTTGATTGTCAGACAGACGGCCGATAATCAGAAGTTTTCAGCAAGAGCGGCCGCTTGTGCGCGGCCATCGGTTTTTCAATGTCACCCTCCACAAACACACCTGGAACGGGCACTTCACCAACGACTTTCCACTTCAGCAGGGCAGCCGTGCGCTCCATCGGCATCCTCACGCCGTCCATCACAGTCTCATCATGTTCCTCGCAACATCAGATGAGTCCCATCTTTTTTCCGGAGACATCCTTGCCTCCTACAACAAGTGAGAACTCTCGGTCAATCACACCCTTGATCTGGGCCGGAATTGAATACCAGAATATCTTCGTCAGAAATCCAGCGGTCAAACAATGCCTCGCACACAGGGAAAGCGGCGGCAAAATAGTCTGGATTTTCAAGTATCAGAACCATCGTCATAAAGCCGCCATTAGAGCAGCCGCCCAAGTAGATGCGGTCGCGGTCTATATCGGGATTGCTGTCAACATAGTGCCTGATAAACTCCATCAGCGACTCGTTATAGATTGTTGAGCCGTCGCGTGTCAGATGATGTCCTCCGGCATCCATCCACATTGTCGGTGATTGAGGCACAAGAACGTAGGCTCCGCCAAAACGGTTCTGCATCTCATCATCAACGAGCACACCGAGTTTGCTTGTGCCATACAGAGGTATCTCGGCACCTGACGCTCCTCCTTCGCCTGCACCGTGGAGCCATATTATCAGAGGATTCTGGTGGTTGTCGGCCTTCGGCTCATAATATGAATAACCGTATCGTGTAGTGTCGTTGACACTATAAATTGAATTCGGAAGCGTATTTGACAATGCAATTGTTGAATGGTGCTGCATCGGAAAGTTTCTTTGCCATAAAGAAACGGGATTCAACTTCAAATGGAGGCAATATGCCAAATTCTGACGCTTGGCGATAGCCAAAGCGTGAGTAGTAACGGTCGTCACCCAGCACCACCGAATAGCCGAATCTCATTTTTGCCGCTTCTGCATGCGCAACCTTGACCAACCGGCTGCCTATGCCTTTTCTCTGATACTCAGGCATGACAGATAACGGTGCCAATGCCAGTTCATTAGCATTCCCAATCTGTAGCCTTGTCATCATGATATGACCGACAATTATACCGTGGATTTCAGCCACCAATGAAAGTTCCGGTATATAGGCATTAGTGTCACGTAGCCGTGACACTAAACTCCATTCAGTACCGTCGGTATGTGCTGCATTGGCGAATGCTTCACGCACAATCTGTGTTATTCGTTCGTTGTCGGCAATGCATTCTGTTCTTATTATAACGCTGTCATTCATAGTTACCACACCTTTTGATTAACCGTGCAGGATTTCCGGCCACAATAGTATTTGGTGCGACATCATGGGTCACAACGCTTCCTGCACCGACTACGGCATTTTCGCCAATGGTTACGCCGGGAAGTATTGTTGCCCCGGCTCCAATCCACGCCTTGCGACAGATGCGGACGGGTTTACATGTGATGATGCTGCGGTCTTCAAGGTCGTGGTTATTGGAAATCAACTGCACGTTGGCGGCAATCAACACATCGTCTTCCAACGTGATACCACCCGCCGCCATCATAAGGCAACCGTCCATCACCACTACATTTCGCCCAATCTTGACATTGTAGAATCTCACCCCTTTCAAGGGTATGCAAACGCGGCTACCTTCACCGATATTCGGAAAGAGTTTGTAAAACTCGGTTGTATGCTCCTCTGTAAAAGGCATTGTGTGATTGAAGCGGAAGAGCGTTTGACATTCCTCTTTGGCGCGTGCCTGTTCTTCTGCCGACTGATTGGCGCAATCAATACGTATTTCTTTCATAAATCTTTATGCTAAAACGGCTGTCGGAGCCACTCCATATTTCTCCTTGAACACTTTAGAGAAGTGGGAGAGATTTTTGAATCCTACTTTATAGCAAACATCGGTAATATTGGCGCAGCCATGTTTAATCATGTCGTAAGCGGCTTCCAAACGTCGATTGATAATCCATTTCAGCGGTGAAAGTTCGCTGACTTTCTTGAAATCACGTTTGAAAGAAGCAAGGCTACGTCCTGTATAGCTTGCCATTTCCTCCATGGTCAATTCTTCCATATAGTTTTCGTTCATGAACTCAATGAGGTCTATCTTCCACGGGTCAGTGATAACTGGCGATAAACACATTTGAATCGTCAAGTACCTTCAACTGTTCCATAACAAGATATTTTATTACTGTTGCAAAATTAGCCATAATTTTTGAAACTTACTTTGTTTTCCGGCTCAATCTCCTTTGTTGAACAGCTCAATCAACAAAATACGTCCGCTATCACTGATGATAACGGACTCATTATAATTAAAGAAAAGATACTTTTCGACTAAATGTGGTTGGCTGATATAACTGTACCGGCTCGGCCACCATCGTTTTCTTGACCTCCGGTGGTTGGGATTCTTGGCAGAGCCAAGCGGCAAGCCGATAAGCTCCGGAGGGTCGAGAGGTTCACCGTTGTCTTTTGTCGGGGTGACAACTTTGGCGCGGGCTGCTTCCTCGGCATCACAGGGTTTCAGTTCGGCTGAAATTTTGCGGTCAAGGGCGGCAAGTTCGGATTTGAGTTGCTTCAGCTCGTCCTCTTTGCCCACCTGTTTGACTACAATGCCATCAAGAACAGGGGCATCCGCTTTGAGTTTGACGGCATTAAACACCCTCTAAACCAATATGGATGATTTCCAAATCATCAGGCACATATACGGTGCCTTTGAAATAAAGGGTAGCCTCTGCTCCATATCGTTTTTTACGGTTGGCGACCTCGGAGTCTTCAGTATGATATATTACAAGATTCTCAACTCCTAACTCTTGCGCCATGGAAGCTGTGTCTTTGACCGTCCCGTGACAAATGCGCTCGGGATGGAATTTGTTTCGGTCGCTTTCAAGGCAGAAAGCCTCTGCGATAAGCCAATCCGAGCCTTCCACAGATGAGGGCGCAACTCTTGATAACGGAGCGTCGCCACAACACGCTACGCAAGTTCCGCTTGGAAGTGTCGCCTTGAACCCCAACTGCGGTGTATTAGTGTGAACATCAAACACACTCAGTGTCAATTCTTCGTTGTGTTCAATAGTGTCACCATCTTCAATCACTTTCAAATCAACATAGTCAAATAACTGGCGGTTAAATTTCGGTGAGAATGATTTGGTAATTATAGAATAGAGCAAATCAATGACATTGATATTTCCGTATACTGTGCAATGCCGGTTGTAAGTGCCGCTCTCAATATGTTCCCCAATCATTCTCAGCACCCATACCACACCTAACACATGGTCGGTATGAACATGGGTTACGAATATGGCATTTATGTCGGATATTGGTGTACCGGATTTTTCAAGTTGCCGCAATATGCCGTTACCGCCTCCGGCATCTACCAACAGGTTGAACCCCGGCATCGAAAGCAGGAAGCAGGCATTGTAGCAGCGTGTGACTGTCGCGTGCCCGGTGCCAAGCATCAGGATTCTTTCTTCGTTCCGCATAAACTTTCAGAAATGGCTCTTGCAAAAATGTTATTAACTTTATGACCGGGACATTCGGCAACGATGCGCCCTTTTATCCGCCGACCAACAAGCGCGATGTCACCGATAAGATCAAGCAATTTGTGTCTTGCAGGTTCGTTGTCGAAAGCAAGCGGACGGCTCAGTATGTACCCCAACTTATCAGCGGGATGTCGGGGCGCGTTCATGGCATCGGCAAGAGCGTCCAGCACCGACTGTTCGATTGGGGTATCATAAATGACAATGGCGTTATTCAGACTTCCACCTTTGATCAGACCACGTTTCAGCAGTTCCTCTATCTCTCTGACAAATACAAAGGTTCTGCATTGGGCAAATCCGGGAGTAAATTCATTCAGATTATTCAATACAGCACATTGCTCTGTCAGCACAGATGAGGGGAATTTAATCTTGACCTCAGCGTTGAAATGCGTATCGGGCATCAGCTTCAGTTTTGAACAGCCACTTTCAACCTCTATTTCTTCATTCACTTCAAGATAGTTTCTCTCTGCATCCTGTTCTGTTATTCCGGCTTCGTTTATTGCCTTTATGTATAATGCGGAGCTTCCGTCCATTATCGGAAATTCAGGCGCATTGATGTCAATCATACAGTTGTCGATACCGGAAGCATATAGTGCCGCCATTCCATGCTCGACTGTTCCTACTACAATACCGTTCTCACAGAGTGTTGTGCCACGGTCGGTATTAGTAACATTATGGGCTGACGCCTCTATCACCGGATTATCGGGTAAATCCACACGTCGGATCTTATAACCATTATTTACTGGTGCGGGATTAAATGTGATAGTCACCATTCCACCTGTATGCAGTCCGTAACCGGTCAGGCTGAATTTATCTTTGAGAGTCTGCTGTTTTTCCATTGGCTTACTTGACTGTTACAGGTTGTAAAGTTTTCTGTGGCTTACAGAGCATATAAAGCGCGAAGATTGTAATGGCAAGTCCGGTGAGATTGAGCATTGTAGGCATCTCTGCAAAGAACAAAATTCCGAATACAACCGCAGCCATAGGTTCTCCTCCACCTGCCATGATTGAAACTTTGCCGTTCTCCATATATAGCAGTGCAATACTATAGAATAAATATGGTAGAATTGAGGTGCAGAATGAGTGTGCCACAGCAAAAACTGTATTATTTATCGGAGCTGACTGGATAAATAACACAGAAGTATTCCAGTCCGTCAAGGGAAGAAGAACGATGGCGCATAGCAGAAGACTGTAAAACAGTATGGTATAGGTACTGTAACCTCTCTCTGCCGCCAGTTTTGAGAAAATACCGTAAAGAGCGCAGAAGAAACCGGAAAGAATGCCCATTGCCACACCTCTTGCCGACACCTGCAACCCTGAACCCATTGCGGCTTCGACCACGCCACTGGCAAGGATACATCCGAGAATTGCGAGGACAAGGCAGTTGATTTTCCTGACGGTAATCCTCTCCTTAAAAATGAAAGCGGATAGTATCATGACAAAGATAGGCGCCATGCTCAATAGTATTGCGGCAAGCGACAGTGTGATTTCTCCTACAGCCTCATTATAAAAGAAATTAAGACCGAGAATGCCCATCAGACCGGTTCCGATGAAAAGCCACAGGTCTTTCAGTCTGATTTTCAACAGAGATTTGTTGTAAATGCCAACAATAACGAGCATGAACAGTGTTGCCACAATCATTCGGGTTGAGAGGATTGTGTATCTGTCCATACCAAAGTCAGAAAGCTCGCGGACAAAGACACCCGCCGAGCCCCAAAGTATGCCCGCTATCACAGGCAAAAACAGAATCATTAACTTCTTCATATTTTGATATACTTTTTTGGGTGCAACGGCACAGCCCTCGCGCGTCAGTTTCAAGCGCATGTCGGCTTGAGCCGGCGAGCGTTGGCTATGCCATGAAATCTGACCGCAAAGGTACTGCTAATATTTGTCAGCATTAAACGCTATTTATACAAAATAAAACACTATCTTTGCATTTGGATATAATCACAAGCAAATGGAACCCAAAGCTGTAGATAAACGTAAAGTAATTTATGAAACCGGGCAATCTTTCCGCTATGAAACGGAGGAAATATTGTCAACGAGCCTTCATTGCCATGCCGAGTATGAACTGATATATATCGTCGATGGTCACGGCAAGGAGTTTTTAGGCGATTCTGTAAGAGAATATCATGCAGGAGATTTAGTCTTGATAGGTAAGAATTTGCCTCACCTTTATCTGGCGGAAAATTCAACTTCAGAAGAAAACCTCTGTTCAATCCTGCAATTCCCGGAAGATCTGTTTCCGTCAAACATGGGTGATATACAGGAATATTCAATGGTGAACAAGCTGCTTCATTTGAGTTCGCAAGGCGTGTATTTCAAATCGCCACATTTGAAAAAGTCCGCTTTGGAAATGTTGGATTTACTGGCAACCAGAAAACATATTGACCGATTGTTGACACTCATAAAACTGCTTGACACATTGGGGCGATCTACTAATGTGGAAATATTGTCAACATTGAAATACCATAATCCACTATCTGATTTCATGTCGGATGACCCGTTGTCAAAAATCTACAGCTATCTGATTAACAACCATCGTGAGGAATTGTCAATAGGCGATGTGGCTGAATACATACACATGAATCCAAGCTCCCTATGCCGGTACTTCAGACAAAAGACAGGCAAGACCATAGTGCAAACACTTACGGAGATACGAGTTGAATGCGCCTGCAAATTACTGTCAAACACCGCGCTTACCATATCCGAGATACTCTGGCGAAGTGGTTTCCACAATCAAGGTCACTTCAACAAAGCTTTCCGTCAAATCGCCGGAATAACACCTACAGAATACCGGAACTCAATATCCGAAAATAGTATATAAAAATCAGGCATCAAGTAGTGATACTCGGTGCCTGACTTGATTATGTCCCGAATGATCGGAACGAGGCTCTGTTAGGAATAATAGGTTGACGATAGATTTCTGTCGGCTCAGCCACCAACGTATTCTTTTCATCGTGGCTTTGATCGGGAGGGGGTCTACCACATTACCCGTGCTCTGTTGTGGAGTGTCTCTTTTTATTTCCTCGCCGTCGTTAGTATTCTCTTGCTTTGGGGCTAACTCGGCGGCAATTTCTTTCTGTGAAAGCGCTTGCGCGATGATGCGGTCGAGGGCTGCGAGGTCGGATTTGAGCTCAATGAACCACTCGACCTTAATTTTTGTTAACCATTAAACATCTGTTTACAATTAAACACCCTCTTACTTATGAAGGCTAAAGCTATTTTCATCACATGTGCGGCATTGATAAGCGCATCGACCGCCGTCGGGCAGGCTCCGACCATGGCAGACTCATTGATAAACATGAAGTCAGAGTCGACCAAGATAGTTTATCTCGACGGACGTCCGGATTCAGAAGCCGAGCGCAAGCATGATGTTGACTCCATCCGACAGATGGTCAGCATGTTCTACTACGACCAGTTTCGCCATTTCCAGGATCCAGACGCACCATATTTTCTTTTCATGAGCAAAGATGCCAATATGGCCATGGGGGTTGGTGGAGCAGTGCGGATGCGCGCCTATTATGACTGGGGAGGAGCTATGCCATCGAGCGCATTCGCCCCATATACCATACCTATTCCGGCCAATCCGGCGTCAATGCGTCATTTCGCCACCGTTCCGTCAGGTTCATATCTGTTTTTCCGCGTGATAGGCAAAACCTCCGTTATCGGCAACTATCAGCTATATATTGAATGTGATTTCACCGGTTATCAGGGGCGTGATTTCAAACTCAAGAAAGCGTATGCCCAGGTGCAGGACTTCACATTCGGCTATGCGTCATCGACATTTTCCGACCCTGCGGCTCTGACACCGGTGGTTGATGCAGCAGGGCCAAACAACAAATACTCCTCTACATCGGTTCTCGTAAGGTATATGCCCCGCATACGCAACAAATGGTATGTCGGTGTGTCAGTCGAGACCCCGTCGACCATCGTGGCGGCAGACAACGTGAACACCAAAAATGTTTCGGAGTGGCTCCCCGATGCGGCCACCATGGTTCAATATGAGTGGCGGCAAGGTCAACACGTCAGATTGAGCGGTATTGTCCGCTCCTTGTCATACAGAGACATAGCGGCCGGAGTGAACCATAATCTGGCCGGGTGGGGACTGCAACTCAGTTCGGTGACCCGTCCGCATTACCGGGTGACAACATATCTGACAGCCAACTACGGACGTGGCTACGCCGGACTGGGCAGCGACCTTCTCTATGGTGCCTACGACCTGGTGGCCGATCCGTCGGATCCCTCTAAACTTTATGCTCCCGCATCGCTCGGATGGTGCGCCGGACTGCAATATAACTTCAAGCCCAACTTGTTCGCTACCATCTCAGCGAGTCAAACACGCTATCTTCCCAAGAACGGTATTGATCCCAACGAATATAAGTATGGCATATTCGCATGCACCAATCTGTTCTGGAATATTCTGCCACGCGTGACCGTGGCCGCGGAACTCGACTGGGGTTACCGCCGGAACTTCTCAGGTGTCGGACGTCAGGCCCACAGGGCAAATCTGATGGCTTCGTTCACCTTCTGATCCGAGCTCATATAATATTACACATGTGTAATCCGTTAGTTTATAAGTGCGACCTTGTCAATTCATAGATCGCACGTGACAAATGCTTTATAACATCATTTATCATTCGCCCTTAGGTGGTATAAAAATAACATCAACCGACTCAGAGCTGAAATCTCTTTGCTTCAGTGCTGAGCCGGTTGATGTCAATGGATATGTTCCACCCATAGTTCAAGAGGCCATGTCATGGCTCGATTCATTTTTCAACGGCAAGGAGCCACCGACGCGTCCGGCCATGAGTCCGGAGGGTACGGAATTCCAACTACGAGTATGGAATGAGCTGCTGAAATTAAAATGGAACGAACGGATAACCTATGGAGAACTGGCACGAAGGGTCGGGTCGCATCCCAGAGCTGTCGGACAAGCCGTAGGGTGTAATCCCCTACCCCTTTTCATTCCGTGTCATCGGATAGTGTCAGCCAACGGCATAGGGGGCTATACACCCGGGATAGAGTTGAAAATGCGACTGCTCGATCTGGAATCAAGTGGAGATAACGCCGGGAACTACGTCAGCGCACCAGCTCATCAGCCACGCCTGCCATTGTGAGGCGGTCAATTTCGGACATCCTGCTTTTTATTGTCACAACGGGTGAAACCACTGTCATGTTCTTCATCTCCTTAATCATCTCAATCATTTTCCGTCCGGCCACAGGGGCCCATGAGCCGTTCTCAATCACCGCCACCTTGCGTCCGCCGAAATTCTTCAAGGCCAGATGATGCAGGAAGTTATACATAGGCGGGAAAAGATCACCGTCATAAGTGACCGCACACAAAGCCATGGAATCATAGCGGAACGCCTCGGCCACAGCCAATGAAAAATGTTCACGGCAAAGGTCGATCACCTTCACTTCCGCACCACGTTCGCACAGCATCATGGCCAGTTCACGAGCCGCCTTGGCGGTTCCTCCGTAAACCGATGCATATGCCACCAGAACACCTTTACGTTCAGGTGTGTAGCTGCTCCATTTGTCGTAGAGTGTCCAGTAATGCGCCAGATTTTCTGTTAGAACCGGACCGTGCAGAGGTGCTACTGTGTTGAATTTCAAATCTTTGATTTTCGCCAACAGATTCTGTACGTTTCTGCCGAATTTACCAACGATGTTACAATAGTAGCGCCGTGCCTCATCATCCCATCCGGCGAGAGTGTCGTAGTGGCTGAACGTTCCGAAAGCATCGGCCGAGAACAGCACGCCATTTGACTCATCAAGCGTCACCATCACTTCAGGCCAATGCACCAAAGGGGCTGTCAGGAACCGCAGCACGTGGGTTCCCACGGTCAATGTGTCACCGTCTCTCACCGTGACAGAGCGTTCCTTGACATCCACATCACGGATGAAATTCTGAAGCATATTAACGGCTGAGACCGTTGCTACGACCTTAGCTTCTGGATACTTTCTAAGGAATAATTCGAGCGACCCCGAGTGATCGGGTTCAACATGCTGAACCACGATATAACCGGGTGAGCGACCGTCGAGTTCCCTATCGATCTGGGACAGCCAAACTTCGCCGAAGTTCACATCGACGGAGTCCATGACAGCTATTTCTCCGCTGTCAATGATGTATGAGTTATAGGATATTCCCTCGGGTACGGGGTATTGACCTTCGAACAGGTCGATTTTATCGTCATTTACCCCGACAAATTTTATATCAGAATTCCGTGTAAACATTATATTAAATATGATTTTTAGAACTTGTTTAACTCCGACCGTTTTATTTTGCCACTTGACGTGTGGGGGAACTCATGCAAGACTCTCACCTCCTTGGGTAATTTCACGTGAGGAAGATTGTCACGCAGCCGGTCCATGTCGAACTCAGTCGCGGGCGTGACATACATCACCAGCCGTTCGCCCCACTTGTCGTCAGGGACACCTCCGAGATAAAACTCCCCTTTTATCATTGAAGCCATTTCCGACTCTATCTCCTCGGGGAACAGCTTTATGCCGCCGCTGTTGACAACATTGTCATAACGCCCTACCCAACGGAACCGGTCGTTGCCGACCAGTGTGACCACATCGTTGGTGACAAGCCGGTTGAAACTGAACCGCTCAAGATTTATCACCAGGCAATCACGCTCATCAACAGCGAATGTGACACCCGGCAGGGCAACAAAGTCGGGGGTTCCGACAGGCCTGACGGCCACATGGCTGCATGTCTCGGTCATCCCATAGGTGGCGTAGCAGGCCGATGGAAGTTTCCCGAGCATCTGTTCCTGGCTTACGGTCATTGGCGCACCTCCTACGATTATATTCTCGATTCGGGCACCGCTTACTCCTTCGCTTACCAGCGATTCGATCTGCGACGGCACTACGGGGAGCAGTGTTATCCTTCCGGATAGTTCCAGATGGTTCGATGGCTGAAGCATGTGCAGTTCACATCGAGACACCAGCGCCCTGACAATCATCATCTTACCGGCGATATACGATGCCGAAAGCGGACAAACCAAGCGTGACGTCGCATCGATGCCGAAAAATTCATTTGTGGCTATGGCCGAAGCGATCATGTCGGACTTCAAAAGATGTATCACCTTAGGAGTGCCCGTTGATCCCGATGTCTGTGCCGTCACATAGTCGTTGTCATTGAACCACTCCTTCAGGAATGCCTCAGTTTCCGATGTTGTCGCCGTCAGATTCATTTCCATTCGAGTTCTGGTGCCGATACATTTTCCCATGGGTCATACACTAATTCATCGGCTTCCATGTGCAGGGCCGACTCAAAGTTGTTGGTATAGAGCGAGCCTGTGCCCAACCCTTGAGGAATCACCGGATTGTGTCGCGACAGCCATAGGGTTATGGCTGTAAGGCCAATATTGGATTCCAGGGCCGACGTAGCCCACCAACCTATTCCACGCTTCGTAGCCGCGGCAATCCATCGGTCGGCGGCGTCGAATCCACCGCACAGCGAAGGTTTCAGGATGATGTAGTGCGGCGCTACCGCATCAAGCAGAGCAGCCATGGCTTCGTCGCTACGACAACACCATGGACCTATCAGTTCTTCGTCGAGTGCGATAGGTATGGGGCTTTTTTCGGTCAATTCACGCATCCGTTCCCACTGGCCCTGCCTGATGGGCTGCTCAATGGAGTGGATGTGATGGTCGCTGAGCCATTTGAGGCGTTCCAATGCCGAATCAGGATTGAACGCACCGTTGGCGTCGAGCCGTAATTCGAGATCCGATGGGCTGAACTGTCCCCGGATGTACTTTATCAAATCGAGTTCATCGGCAAAATCAATGCCACCTATTTTCAATTTGACACATCGGAAACCGGCATCGAGCTTGGTCCTGATGCGATTGAACATTGTCCGTTTGTCGCCCATCCACACCAGTCCGTTGATAGGTATGCGCACCTGCTCCGTCACCGGATTGCGCAACCGTTCCATCTGATGACGGATCGACTCCACGGCGAAAGCCACGGAACTATCCACAGGCAGAGAGGTGGCGACGTCTCCGGCGCAGAACTGTTTGAGACGCTGCTCAAACCCGGCATCATCCTCGGCACTGAGTCCGCGGAACAACGGCACTTCCCCCACCAATGCACCCGTGTCATCCCCCTGAGGGATGTACTTCAGGAAAAAAGTTTCCTTGCAGAGCATGGTCGACCGGGAAGTTATCGCCGGTTCCTTGAATATGAGATTATAATGAGCGTAGTTCAATTCCATCTACGATACGTTTGCAATCAGGGGAATTTTGGGAACTGACCGAAATCGGGGTCACGTTTTTCCAGGAAAGCGTTTTTTCCCTCCTGAGCCTCAGCCATGAGGTAATACATCAGAGTGGCGTCGCCCGCGAACTCCATCAAACCACGCTGGCCGTCGAGTTCGGCGTTCAAACCACGTTTGATCATACGCAGTGCCATCGGTGAGCGCTGAAGCATGATTTTACACCATTCCACAGTTTCATCCTCAAGTTTATCAAACGGCACCACCTTGTTGATCATGCCCATTTCGAGCGCTTCCTGAGCAGTGTAGAGTTTACACAGGAACCATATTTCACGGGCTTTTTTCTGACCAACGCAACGTGCCAGATATGAAGAACCGAATCCGGCGTCGAAGCTGCCGACCTTAGGACCGGTTTGTCCGAACTTGGCATTATCCGAGGCTATTGTGAGGTCACACACAACCTGCAACACATTACCACCGCCTACGGCATAGCCGTTCACCATAGCCACTACAGGTTTAGGGAGCGAGCGGATGGCCTTGTGAATATCGAGCACATTGAGGCGGGGCACACCGTTCTCATCAATGTAGCCACCCACACCTTTAACTTTCTGGTCGCCACCGGAGCAGAACGATTTGTCACCGGCTCCGGTCAGCACAACCACCCCTACCTCGGGAGTCTCGCGGCAATAAGCCAAAGCGTCGAGAATCTCGAAATTGGTCTGGGGGCGGAAGGCGTTGTAGACCTCCTGGCGGTTTATGGTTATCTTAGCTATCCCTTCGTGGAAATCGAAGAGGATATCTTCATAGTCTTTGATTTTTTTCCAGACACGTGTTGTCATCAGTATATATTTTTAAAACGTTTGTAATATTCATGAAAAATTGTCGCCGAGAGCTTGCCGGAGGTGTTGACAAGGAGCATCACCGGACGGTCCGACGGTGCGAACAACAGTTCGAGAGCCTCGGCAAGCGAGTCGAAATCATCAGCCTGGAGGAAACGGAAACCGAAAGCCTCGGCCAGAGCGCGAGCGGGGAAATTCGAGCGCGACGCAATGTGTGCGTCAAGTTCGGGCAATCGGCAGGTGGTGCGTATGAAACGGAATATTCCACCACCGCCATTGTTCATCACCACAATGCGCAGACGGCTGTCTATCAGGGTCGAGGCAAGCGCACCCATATCATATTGGGCACTCATGTCGCCGGTGATGAGCAAGGTGTTTCCCTCGCAGGCCACCGATGCGCCGACAGCCGTCGACAGCGAGCCGTCAATGCCGCTGACACCCCGGTTGCAATGGACGGTGGCGGCGGTCAGTACCGGTACTCCCAAGGCGTAGCGAACAGTCATGCCATTGGAGAGTTGCAGATTCCATCCTTCAGGAATTTCTCGGCAAATGCGGTCGATGACGCTCAGATCGCACCATGGAGCGTCGGCCATGAACCGTTTACGCACCACAATGTTGCCATCGGCCACATTGTGCCATAACTTATTGTAATCCGACACGCACACTGAAACGCTGTCGAGCATTTTCAAGAACTCTTCCTTGTCGGGGAACACCTTTGTGAGAGTCGAGAAGCAGTCGGGATACATCTGATGATGACCAACCATCCAGTGTTCGGCGCCCGACTCACGGATAAATTCCTTCAACGACCGGCTCACCAATGCTCCGCCGAACGAAACCACCAGGTCGGGATAAAACATGGTCTTATCATTTCGGATGGCCACGAGGGCCTCGTCAATCATTGTTATCGCGTTGCCTGTTTTCATGTTTGACACATGTTCCGACAGAAGCACCACATTGTCACGCTCCGCAAACCGGGCGAGACGTTCACGTTGAACACGGGTCATCGGAAAGTCAAACCCTCCGACAATCATGATTTTCCGTTTTTCGGACATCAGACACACAGTGTCATTAATGGCATCCGGACCCAGAACGTGGTCATTATATATATGTATCACCCTGCTTTTAAGGGCAATCGCACTGTCCATTTCAACCTCTTCGGCGATAGGCTCGTCGACTTCCACATTGATATGCACCGGTCCGCACTTGATCGATGTGGCTTCGGCGAGGGCCACGTTCAGGTTGGTTGTTATTGCGTTTCTGACGTCGGCCGATTCGCAGTGACACGTCACATTGACCGACTTGACCACAAAATTATCCATAACCCCTTTCTGCCTGATAGTCTGGCTGTCGTCACGGTCAATCCATTCGTCAGGGCGGTCGGCTGTCACGGCGATAACCGGACAATGGGCGTAGTAGGCTTCCGCAATTGCCGGAGTAAGGTTGAGCGCAGCCGAACCCGAAGTGCACACAACGGCCACCGGACGTCGCGACAACTTGCACATGCCATAGGCTATGAAAGCCGCGCTCCGCTCGTCAACCACATCATGAACCTTAAGTCCTGGGGTACGCACCGCCGCCATAATCAATGGGGTGTCACGCGTGCCGGGACATAACACAATGTCCCTGACTCCATACCCCACCATTATATTTATAACTTCGCGGCATTGCCACTTTGCAGTCGTAATCATTTTGCTCAAAAAATAATTTATGCAAATTTACTCATATTTCCTCAAATTTTTCGTAATTTTAAAAGCAAAATTAATCAATGCATCCACCGACCGGACATATCGCGACATTATGACCGAAAGTGTCGTTATCCGCAATAGCCTAAATGATAACTGATTATGAAAATATATGCCGACGCCTACAAGGCCGACAACGGATTCACCTCACTCAGTGACGCAATCAACGTCATAGGATATGACATCAAGTATCTCCTCCCGCAAATTGTACGGCATAACCTGCGATACCGCGACCTGGCACGCACCCGCGGAATCGAGCACACATGGCAGCAGTTGGTCAAAGAGGCTCCCGCTTTGTGCGATATTGACAACATGTTCAATTACTTGGAGATGGATTTCAAACGCTGTCCGATAGGTGACCACAACATATTTTATCATCCGGTTGATTGCCTAATGTTTGTGTCAGGAGTGGTTTTCACAGGTCTTGACGATCTGAAAATGAGTGTGGACATAACCGGACCGGCCACATCGCCCGCTTCTCCGGGCAACCTGAGCAGAGAGACACCACGACGCCGTATAGCCCAACGTCATGTGGCCGAGCTAAGCTGCGACATCCCCTGTTTCGATTCCTATGATTACGCGTCGGACGACCGCCGGTTCCAGAACTACTTTGTTTCGCCCGAGGAATTCACCCCCTCGCAACTTGAGCTGATATGCTCCCTGCCCGCCAAATTCAACGCATGTAAAATCACTGAAACAATCCCTGCGGCAGCACTTCCGGCAATATATTACAAGGGCGAGGGAAACGTTTTGCTGATAGCCGACCGACGCGCCAAAACAGAGTGATTGGCGGTGATAGAATTAATGTCGGAACAGTTGAATTAACCTGTAGCATTGCAAATTTATGAGAAAAATTATGGTCAATTGCCAGAAAATTCATATCTTTGCATTTCATAAAACGAAAAATAAAATATGAATGATTCGGTAAAGACAGATTTACTGTTTGAAACAAGTTGGGAGGTCTGCAATAAGGTGGGAGGAATCTACACCGTTCTTTCGACCAAAGCGAAAACCTTGCAGACTGAATTCAAAGACAAGGTGATTTTCATTGGCCCCGATGTGTGGACATCCGAAAATCCGTCACCTTATTTCAAAGAATCAAAATCTCTGCTTAAAGACTGGCAAAAAAAAGCCGTTCTGCCCGAAGGTCTGAAAGTGAGAGTGGGAAGATGGCTTATTCCCGGAAAACCAATTGTCGTTTTAATTGACTTCAACTGCATGTATGCCGTGAAAGATGAGTTTTACGGCAAGATGTGGGACTTATATCATGTTGATTCCCTTCATGCTTACGGCGATTATGACGAGGCGTGCGCATTCTCACATGCCGCAGGCATAGTCATTGAGTCGCTCTACAACTTCTACACCCCTGACAGCCGCAAGGTCATAGCTCATTTCGACGAATGGACAACCGGCATGGGGCTGCTTTACATAAAGGCCGCCGCACCCCGCATTGCCACCGTGTTCACAACCCATGCCACCAGCATTGGACGCAGCATCTGTGGCAACGGCAAACCGCTCTATGACTATCTGCCGGGATACTACGGCGACCAGATGGCCCGTGAGCTCAACATGGAGTCAAAACACTCTCTGGAGAAAGCCGCCGCACAGGCTGCCGACGCCTTCACCACCGTCAGCGACGTCACCGCCCGCGAATGCGTGCAGCTCCTCGAGCGTAAACCCGACGACATTACCATAAACGGTTTCGAACTCAATTTCGTGCCGCAGAAAGGTAAATTCGACGCAGCCCGCAATCAGGCGCGCCAGACGCTTCTCGATGTGGCCTCGCACACCGTAGGCGAGCGTTTTGACAACGACACCTTCATCATCGCCACATCAGGCCGCTGCGAATATCGCAACAAAGGGATTGACATATTCCTCGATGTGACCGACAGGTTGCGCACCAAAGCACTGAGCCGCAAAACAGTGGCTTTCGTGATGGTTCCGGCGTGGATGAAAGAACCCCGCAAGGAAATCCGGGATCAATTAGGCAAAAAAGAAATCACCCGCACTGACAACCGCTGCATCACCCATGAGATCAACAATCCGTTCGACGACCCGATAGCGTGTCGCATGCGCTCGCTGGGATATGAACGTGACAACTCCGGGTTGGTCAGCGTCATATACGTACCCTGTTACCTCGATGGCAACGATGGCATATTCAACAAGACATACTATGACCTGCTCATAGGGATGGATGCCACCTGCTTCCCGTCATATTACGAACCTTGGGGCTACACCCCGCTGGAGAGCGTAGCCTTTGGCGTGCCCACCGTGACGACCACCCTCTCCGGTTTCGGACAATGGGTTAAATCACACGTTTCAAACGGGTTCGAAAAATCGGGAGTGGAAGTTGTTGAGCGTAACGACTCGAACTACTCTCAGGTTGTCGAAGAAATCACCGAAGCGATAGTGTCGCTCAACGATGCCGACTCCACCGTGGCCGCCGAGATTTCCTCAGCCGCGAAAGCCACCGCTGAAAAAGCGCAGTGGAGCCACTTCATGCGATTCTATTACGACACCTACATCACAGCGCTTGACAACGCTGCCGGAAGATGACACATTTTTCACATCAAAATAATTAATAACCAGTAATATACAACACACTTATTACAGTATGAAACTTCAAGTAAGCAACACTAATGCACCTGCCTGGCGCGACCTCACCGTCTGCGCAGAATTGCCCACACGACTCAAACCCCTCGACGAGTTGGCTCGCAACCTCTGGTGGGTGTGGAACAGCGAGGGCAAATCTCTGTTTCGCGACCTCAGCCCCGAGCTCTGGCGCTCAACCGGTGAAAACCCCGTAATGTTGCTCCAGCAGCTCTCGTATGAACGTCAGCAGGAAATCCAGGCCGACAAAGAGTTCATGGCCCGCATAAACAAGGTCTACACCATGTTCAAGGACTACATGGCACAGCCCATGCGCAAGAATGTTCCCTCAGTAGCGTATTTCTCAATGGAATACGGTTTGTGCAACGCTCTTAAAATATATTCAGGTGGTCTGGGCGTTCTCGCCGGTGACTACATCAAGGAAGCATCTGACAGCCGTGTCGACATGACCGCTGTCGGTTTCCTCTACCGCTACGGTTACTTCACACAGACACTTTCAGTTGACGGTCAGCAGATCGCCAACTACGAAGCCCAGAACTTCAACCAGCTTCCCCTGGAGCAGGTGATGGACAAAAACGGACGTCCGATGATTCTGGAAGTACCCTACCCCGGCCGCACCATCTACAGCCACGTATGGCAGGTTAACGTTGGCCGCATGAAACTCTATCTGATGGACACCGACTTCGACATGAACAGCGACTTCGACCGTCAGATCACCCATCAGCTTTACGGTGGCGACTGGGAAAACCGCATCAAACAGGAATACCTCCTCGGCATCGGTGGTGTGCTCATGCTCAAGAAACTCGGTGTTAACGCACAGCTCTACCACTGCAACGAAGGCCATGCGGCATTGCTCAACCTGCAGCGTCTGGTTGACTATGTTCAGGAAAAAGGTCTGGAATTCAACGTGGCACTCGAACTGGTTCGCGCCTCTTCGCTCTACACCGTTCACACTCCCGTTCCCGCAGGTCACGACTACTTCGACGAGAACCTCTTCGGCAAATACATGGGTGAATATCCCGCGAAACTCGGCATCAGCTGGAACGACCTGATGAACATGGGCCGCGAGAACCCCAACACAAACGAACGCTTCTCAATGAGCGTGTTCGCACTCAACACATGCCAGGAAGCCAACGGTGTGAGCTGGCTGCACGGCGAAGTGTCAAAGAAAATGTTCGCCGGAATTTGGAAAGGCTACGGATGGCAGGAATCACACGTAGGCTATGTCACCAACGGTGTCCACATGCCCACCTGGGCCGCCTCAGAATGGAAAGAATTCTATGCCGACCGTCTTGGCCAGCAGGTATTCACCGACCAGAGCAATCCCGAGGCTTGGAAAGGCATTTTCAATGTTCCCGATGAAGATATATGGAACATGCGAATGACCATGAAGAACAAGTTCATCAACTTCGTGAAGCGTGATTTCACCCAGAAATGGCTTGCCAACCAAGGTGACCCCTCAGCTGTGATCAAAATCGTTGAAAAGATCAATCCCAAGGCTCTCATCATCGGTTTCGCCCGTCGTTTCGCCACTTATAAACGTGCCCACCTGCTCTTCACTGACCTCGACCGTCTGTCAAGAATCGTGAACAACGAACGCTTCCCCGTTCAGTTCATCTTCTCAGGTAAGGCTCACCCCGCCGACGGTGCCGGTCAGGGACTCATCAAACGAATCATGGAGATTTCACGCATGCCTCAGTTCCTTGGCAAGATCATATTCCTTGAGGACTACAACATGATCGTAGCCAAACGACTCGTGAGCGGTGTCGACATCTGGCTCAACACCCCCACCCGTCCTCTCGAGGCATCAGGTACATCAGGTGAAAAAGCCGAAATGAACGGCGTGCTCAACTTCTCAGTGCTCGACGGATGGTGGTATGAAGGCTACCGTTTCAACGAAAAAGCCGGATGGGCCCTCACCGACAAGCGCACATTCTCTCCTGAACAGCAGGATCAGCAGGATAAGCTCGACGCGGCCACAATCTACTCTCTGCTCGAAAACGAAATCATCCCCATGTACTTCGAACAGAACTCCAAAGGTTACTCACCCAAATGGATCGAATATATCAAGGGTTCAATCGGCGACATCGCTCCTCACTTCACTATGAAACGCATGATCGACGACTACATCAGCCGCTTCTACAACAAAGAGGCCGACCGATCAAACAAGCTCACCGCGTCAGATTATAAACTGGCCAAAGAGATTGTTGCATGGAAAGAACGTGTCGCATCACTGTGGGATGGAATCAAAGTGTTCGATGTCATCACAGGTGAGAAAACCAACACAATCACCGGTGACAAGCTGAACACCCGAATTATCGTTGACACCAACGGCATTGGCCGCGACCTTCGCATCGAGGCCGTGTTCTACCGTCAGGAAAACGGCGAGGAGAAACTTTGCGAAGTACGTCAGTTCGACATCGTCAAAGAAGAAGGCAACGTGATCACCTACGACCTGTCAGAGGATATCAACAACGCAGGTGTCTACCGCTACGCCTACCGCATCTATCCCTACAATCCCGCACTTCCCCACCGCATGGACTTCGCTTACACCCGCTGGGTATAATCGACAACATAACCCACTTTCTCAACAACGGGGGAACCTTTCGGTTTCCCTGTTGTTATTTTATTAGCAAGCCTTAGAAACTGTTTAAATTTATTTATCGCAGGATTTGAGAAGGATTGTCATTTAGATTTTTAATCTTGATGAAGGAGT
>JAXJVW010000236.1:0-3756 GCA_036308365.1 Muribaculaceae bacterium | reverse complement strand
GCCAAGGACAAGGCCCTGCTGGAGGCTCTCGGTGTATCTATTACGTAATTCGGTTGCCGAATTATGGATTAAAATCAAGGATGTCGGCGACGGAATGGTTTACGTCACCTCGGGTCTCCCCCTCGAGGTTCAGGAAGAAATAACCATGGTTCCTGAAATGGCTCTGATGACAACCACCTGCTCCGAAGCCGACGGATGCGCTCCGCTTTTCTACTCGGGCTACGCTCCCCTCGATAATGATGTTTATGAATCAGGAAAACTTGCACTGGACCTGGAACGTTCCGTAGCTCGTATCGACCTTGTGAACACCGAACTGGCCGACCTCGTCATCACTGAGGTGGTGGCTGAAAACGCCCCCTCGGCAAGCTACGTGTTCAAAGCTGACGCCCCCCTGGAATGTCCTGCGGTGACTCTCTCACACACCTTCGACGAACCTTTCAAAGGCACTTGCCATGGAGTCACAACCCTTTTTGAAACTGACAACAGCGTCGACATCCGAATCCGCGGTTACTATCGCAACGCCGAGGTCGACATGACCGCTACCCTCCCCTCAGTGCAGCGCAACAAGGTATACACCCTCAACGTGGTCAACGCCGGTACAAAAGTGGAGACTACATTCAACGTCACCGACTGGAAAGACGGCGACTCGGTCAACGCTACCCCCGACGCCGGCGACGGAATAAAAATCGATCCAGAATATTCGGTGATCCCCCAAGGTGTGGCAGTCGACTTTGAAAAAAACATCGTGACCGTGCCGGCAACCGGTGTCAACGGCCTGAAACTCGCCTTCAAGGGACAAACCAAAATCGAACTCCAGTCAACCGACAACCTCATGCCCTCCGTCACCCTGACCGAAAACCAGGTGGAGGCACTCGAGCAGGGCTATGTGTCATCATTCAACATCGATGTTGAGGCTGTCAAAAAAGGTAGCCTCGGCTACAACTTCACCATGCACCTGCGCAACACCCTGATGACTTTCAGCTACGACTTCGTTGAAGTCAGGGTGGAATCATCTCCCTACCAGGTGCAGACAGTCAAAATCGGCGGCAGCGAGTGGATGTGCTTCAACGCAACTTCGGCCGACATCCAGGAACAGATATTCCTTCTCGACGGTGTTGAAAGCGTCGAGGATATGTACAACAACCATTTCGTTGATTGCATCGGTTGCTACTTCCAGTATAACCGCCCCAACCCCTATTCTCCCTGGACAAGCAACAGCCCCACAGCTGTCACACGTCCCTCTGGCGCATGGACCAACTCAGCCAACATGCCCCTCCCCGGCGGCTATCACATCGCTTCCGCCGCCGAATGGCTGAAACTGTTCCCCGCCGGAACAATAGTCCCTTCGGAATACACCTGCGCCACTGGCGAACGCATCAGCGTGTCAGTTGTGACACTGCCCGGAACTCTCGTCACAGATATCGATCAGGTCAACAATCAGAACTACAAAATGCGCTACGTCGTGTTTGAATCGCTCGACACCGGCAACAAACTCTTTATCCCTCTGGTGGGTGCCAAGGCTAACAACTCCAACGCACTTCCGGGTGTAGGTAACTGGACCTTCGGAACAGCTGCCCCCTACTGGATGTCGGATGACCGCCGTGTTTGGTTCATCAACAGCAACGTGTCAGCCAACCCCATCACAGCCACAATGGCAAGCAATGGCTTCAACTACGACGGTTTCTGCCCCGTGCGTGGCATCAAGAATGCACAGTGATCTGATGTTTAGATAGATTCTACGGATATGAAGATAAAACACGCAATCCTGTTGCTCCCCGCACTTCTGTTCGCGGCTTGCGACGATAACGGCTTCTACTCCTCTGACGATTCTCTGGGTTCGGCCACATTTGAAATAACAACTCAGCCCGCTTTCGGCGTCGAGGTAACCTCGCGCGCCGGCCAGGGGGCCGGGGAAATGTCTGACCCCGTCGAGGCCTGCGCCGCACCCGTAGGGATGGACCATCTGGAATATATCCTGACCGACGGCGAAGGACGTGTGATCAACCACCACTATGCCCGCCTCGAGGATGACTACAGCCGCCTGACACTCGAAGGACTCCCCTGCGGACAATACTCTATAATGTTCCTCGCAACCGGACCCCGCGCGGGCAGCGCTTCAATTGCCGAGCCTGCATCGCCCGCCGAGCCCTGGATAGTGAACGATAACGAGAAGGAACCTGTCAACTCACTGCACTACTATAAAAAAGTCGACTTCGCCGTCGGATTCGACCAGCCGCCGGTACGCGAGCAGGTGCAACTCGATCTGGCGGTGGCAAGGGTCGATGTGGTCCTCGACATGAACAACCTCTCATTGTAGCGCCATGTGAAGAGCGTGACCTTGACGGTTGACGGGCAGGTCTACACCCATCTCAATGCCGACGGCTCCTACGGAGGCCAGTCAACCCTCGACGACTACGTGTTCAACTGCGACAAAAACCTGCTCTCGTTCACCACTTTCCCCTCTGAACAGCCCGTGAGCGGAACCGTTGAAGTGGTGTCAGTGACCGACGACGCAACGGAGTTCACCACAACCTACAAGTTCTCTAACCTCACCCTCTGCCAGGGAAAAGTGTCGCGCATAACGCTCCCTTACCGTCACCCCGAAGCCTCGTCAGGCCGAATTTACGTCACCGAAAAAGAACTCTCACGCTTCGCAACCGACACCATGTTTATGGCCGATGAGCCCCGCGACGTGTTCTACAGCCGCAAGTTCACAACCAAAGAGCCTCTGCAGCTCACCATCGGAGCCAATGGCGCGCTCAGCGTCAGATTCTTCTCACCCTTCGGCGTCGACAACGTCCGTCTGCTCGCCCGAATGCGCAAAATCGACGGTGGCTATGTGGGTGAAGATGAATGGTTCGACCTCGCTTACTTTGAACATATACCCCCCTTCCTCGAAGGCCTGTTCAAAATGCCCCTCATTGACCACGACTGCACATTCAAAACCGTCAGCGGCCGCGCTATCCGCATTCCGGCACAGCCCACATTGTCGGCTTCCGACATCGAGCTGAAGTTCGAGGCGCGATCGGAGTTCCTCGATAAAATCAACAAAATCGAAGCGAACGTCAACATCTCATTCTCGAAATTCGCCGCCGACAACGGTCACCCAACATGGAAGCACATGACCCCCATACTCTGCCGTCACGCTGTCGCCCTGGCCTATAACATGTTCTACATGTTCTCAACCGACGAATTCAACGCCGAGCTCGACACCTACGACGGAATACTCATAGGCAACGACGCCGTCACGCCCATCAACCTCAACGACCTGCGAACCAAAATCCGCAACTACAAACGAATATGTTTCGGAAGGGCGCAAGGAGGCGGATACGCCGGTTTAGGTTCGGCCAACGGCAACTATGGCCTGGCCGACTACTGCTACACCGGCGTATACCACGACAAGACAGCCGTCGGCGCCAACCCCCACAACTACGCCCGTATGGCCATGTTCCATGAATTCGGCCACTGCCTCGGCTATCACCATGAATCCAACATGACCTACGGCGACAAATGGACCGTGCTCTGCGCCAAAGTCTTCGTGCAGCTCGGTAGGGAAGGCAATCTCCCCGTGCCTAACAGCACCGACATCTCCAACCTCCCTTACAATCACTAATGCCCAAAAATAATCGTAGCTCGGAGAGTTACTTAATTATTTTTTGAGAGATACTTACTTAAAAATAAGTAACTGGTGGAAATTATTTTGATATTTATCCGAGGGAAATTTTTAGAGGATTTTTCTCGAAGAAGAGGGAGCTT
>JAXJVW010000235.1:0-2945 GCA_036308365.1 Muribaculaceae bacterium | reverse complement strand
TCCTTATTCATAACAGCCTGATTGAGACTGCAAAAGTAATTTCAAATCGTTGCGCATCAAAATCTCTTACAACAAATTGAATATCAATAATTTCAAAGCACTCTTATGATTTTTTAGTGGACACTAATGAAATTCGCTAAATCATTAGGTGCTGATTCAGTTGATGTTAATGAGCAGAACCCACGTGCTTTGGAATTCTATGAGGCAAATGGCTTTCATGTTGTAGGTCGTGATGAATTTGATGCTGACGGCCGACCTTTTCCAATTCTCCATCTCTCATTATGACTTAGAGTGTGTTTAAATTTAACCAAAAGTGTTAAATTTAAACATCCTCTTAGAAAGATTCACAATAGGCGAAAATGCATTTGTTGCCGCAGGAGCAGTTGTAACAAAAGATGTGGAGCCGAATACGATAGTGGGAGGCGTCCCGGCAAAATTTATAAAACAAATTTAATTTAGAGCGGCGTGCCCTAAACAGTTTCTTAAAATTCATTATATTTCGGCTTTTTTTTCTAATTTTGTGCTACCGCTAAATAAGTTCAATTAGATTATGGCCAGGGCAACTGTTTATAGAACTAAAATTGATTGGTGGGTACCGGTGATTGTGGTGTCCACAATGGCGTTGGCCTTGATTGGTCCGATGATTGACGGCGATGGTTTTATTTTAGGAATAATGATGTCCGCAATGCTCGGCGCACTTGAAATTCTAATTTTCGCCAGTGTGAAATATCAGATTTGTGATGGGAAACTCGGCATACGTAATCTGTTCTATAGGTGGGACTGGTTTCCGGTTGATAAAATATCCGAGATAAGGAATGCTTATGGAATATTGTCGGCTCCGGCACTATCTTCACGCAGAATCGCCATCGTGTTTTCCGACAAAATGATCATGAAAAGTTCCACACCGCTTGAAATATCCCCGAGTGATCGTGATGCGTTTGTTGAGCAACTTAAACAAATCAATCCTGACATCGTTATTGACGAATAATGAAACGGGAAGGGGATGATATGGTTGTGGTCACCTTGCTTACTTTACTAAGATGAAAATAATGAATGAATCGCTTAAGAAATATATAGAATCCAGCATTTTGCCATTATATGATGGCTTTGATGGCGCCCACCGGCGCAATCATGTTGACATGGTCATTGAGCAGAGCATGGCTATAGCCGCTGATCTCGATGTCGACATGGATATGGTCTATACGATAGCGGCTTACCATGATACGGGATTGACTGACGACCGCAAGACCCACCATCTTGTTTCGGGCAAGATTCTACGTGGCGATAGTCGTTTGCGCGATTGGTTCAGCGAGAGTCAGATAGAAACGATGGCTCAGGCGTGTGAAGACCATCGGGCGTCATCCGGTCATATGCCGCGAAGCATCTATGGAATGATTGTGGCCGAGGCTGACCGTTTCATTGACCCCGACACCATCATTTTGCGCACTGTGCAATATGGACTTGCAAATTATCCGGAACTTGGCCGGGAGGGGCATTGGCAACGAACACTCAATCATCTCCATGAAAAATATGCCGAAGGAGGCTATCTCAGGCTATGGTTTGAAAATAGCCCAAACAAGGCGCGTTTGAATGCGCTTCGTGAAATCATCAGGAATGAAGTGCTTCTTCGCCGGAAGTTTGACTGCCATTTTGAATCCCTGACCAACATTCAGGCCAATGAACGGCAAAGGTGATGGCCCACATTATATTGAAAAGTTGCCGTTTCCCTCTTATAATGAAATGATTATGGATATTGAACAAATACGAAACTATTGTCTTTCAAAACCATGTGTAACGGAAGATATGCCATTCGGACCGGAATATGTAGTGTTCAGAATCGGTGGCAAAATATTCTGCTGTCTCGCTCTTGTGCTTGGCAACGTGGTTCAGTTGAAATGGAATCCCGATGAGTTCGACGATGTCATTGAACAATATTCATTCGTGCGTCAGGCATGGCATTGGCACAAGCGCCACATGATTCAATTTGATCTTGACGAGGCTCCCGTTCCCGACGCTGTCGCCAAAGATTTGATCGACCGTTCCTATGCATATGCCAGGTTGAAGTTGCCTAGGAAACTACAGCAGCAACTTGATTCTGACTACAACTAAGCGTAATGACTCGCATTGAGAGAGAACAGCTGACGGTTGAGCTGATGATAAGGTTATATTGTCGCCAAAAGGAAGGTAATACGGAGCTATGCCATGATTGTCAGGCGCTTTTGGAGTATGCCCGTATTCGGTTGTCAAAATGCCCTTTCGGAGAGAGGAAGTCAAGCTGCCGTAAGTGCGCGGTGCATTGTTACCGACCGGGGATGAAGGACCGAATCAAGTCGGTGATGCGTTATTCCGGGCCTCGGATGATTCTATATAACCCCATGGCAGCCATCCGGCATTTCATTTCAGAACTCAGTCGTTAACACTATTCCCGGCATGCTGAGGTGCTGACAGCGTGGAGTCCCTTCTGATGAAGCATTGTTCTGACGCTTACATGCCTAACCTTGTTAAATATTTCATCACACCGCTCATTATCAGCCTGATGGCCTGCGTTAGGGAATGATCATGTTAGTGATAGTATTCTTCGGATTCAGTGGGGTCTGGTCACAAAGATCAAGATTCTTGACCATGTGTAGAGTACCCTGTTTGTATTTTTGAAAATGCTCTGAGGATATATGTGATTTATACGCATTCTGACTGGAATAAGTCTCCAGGATGGTGATCATGCAGGGGTTCTCGTTGTCCTGCAAGGCATACATTGTCAGTACTCCCGGTTCGGTTTGCAGTGATTTTGTTCCTACCTCCTGCGCGAACTTCAGATATTTATCAAGATGTTGAGGGTATACTTCAATCTTAGAAACTGTTTAAATTTATTTATCGCAGGATTTGAGAATGATTGTCATTTAGATTTTTAATCTTGATGAAGGAGTTTAGGGGCTCCTAAATGACTG
>JAXJVW010000234.1:0-16007 GCA_036308365.1 Muribaculaceae bacterium | reverse complement strand
GTATTTTTAAGTTAACGTGTTATTTTATCTGCAAATATACGGATATTATTCCGTCCATCATATTTCTACTACAAAAAAATCCGCTAATAAGTTTTCAGAGATGATAAAAATTCTATAATTTTGTGGAAAATTAAGGAAAAGAAAATCTTAGTTATTGTTTGATAACTTTTCAAGACGCATTTCGCAGAGGTGGAGGCGTACGTTCGCTGAAGCTGTCTGCAGCCTTAATTCTTGCCAGAAACAAAATCTGAAATTTGTATGATCACACGTCCGGGATTCGGTCAAAAACCAATATTGATGGCACATCTTGCCGCACTGTTCACGGTGGGCGTTTGGGGTGCCACATTCGTCTCCACCAAGGTTCTGCTTGAAAACGGCATGAACGCTGTGGAAATCTATATTTATCGCTTTTTACTCGCCTACATTCTGCTTCTGCCGTTCACGTGCAGAAAAATTCTTTCGAACAGCGTGCGCGATGAAGTGTTGTTTTTCCTTTGCGGTTTGACCTCCGGGGCCATCTATTTCATAGCCGAGAACACGGCGTTGAAGTACACTCTGGCCGGGAACGTGTCATTGATCACGAGCATATCGCCGCTGCTCACGGTGCTGTTGGTCGGAGCGTTCTACAAGAATGAGCGTCCCGCTAAGGGTGTTTTGCTCGGCTCGTTTATAGCGTTGGCCGGCGTGGGGTGTGTGGTTTTCAACAGCGGATTCAACATGCAGATCAATCCGCTGGGCGACCTGCTGTCGCTATGCGCCGCCTTGAGCTGGGCCTTCTATTCCATAATATTGCGAAAGCTCAATGCCAACTATTCGGCGCTGTTCATCACGCGAAAATCGTTTTTCTACGGCATTGTGACGGCGCTTCCGTTTCTTATTTTCGAGACACATTTCACAGCGCCCGACCGATTGCTCGATCCAGACATTGTGTGGAACCTTCTGTTCCTGGGACTGGTGGCGTCGCTGCTGTGCTACTTCTTCTGGGCCAAGGCCATGAAGGTTATCGGAACTATCAAGGTCAACAACTATATGTATCTTCAGCCGGTGTTCACGCTTGTGCTGGCCTATTTCGTGCTCTCGGAGGGTATATCGTTTTTGGGCTACGCCGGTTGTTTCCTGATTCTTTTCGGCTTGTATCTCAGTGATAAATTGGCTAAGAAAGGGGCTGCATAGCTCCGGCCGACCTGATGCAGGGGGTGTAAAAAAATTAACCGGTGATGTTCACAGATGAACACCACCGGATTTTTTTATGACGGCAGGTTTGTATTAATTCGCAAGATAGAGTTTCGAGCGGATGTCGTAAACGGCTTCTTTCACACGGAGTGTCGCGAGGTCGACGGGGAGCTCGGCGAGCATTTCGGGGGTGAAGGGTTTGCCGAAGTGGATGTCGAACACTTTGTTCCGGTTGCGGAACATTTCATAGGGGGTGAGCACGATTTCCAGGGTTGTTTCAAAGCCTAAGGTCTCACGCAGTTTAGCCATCTTGTAGAATAGCGGTGAGTTCATTCCGTCGAAATAGAGGGGCACCACCATGCGGTTGTGCTGAATGCATTTCTTGACGAACATACGGTGCCACTTGATGTCGCGGATGTAGCCTGTGGGGGAAACCAGCGAGCAGTAACCGGCGGGGAAAATCATCATTGGGGTGTCAGATTCGAAAGCCTCGTCGACGGCGCTGGCCGTGATTTTTTTCTGGCTGCCGAATTTGTTCACTCCGAGAAACACCGACTGGAGCGGTTTGACATAGAGAAGCAGGTCGTTGACCATAAAGCGCGCCGGCTTTCCGTAGCGGCGGCTCAGATAGTCGATCATCAGCATTCCGTCGAGCGCTCCCAAGGGGTGGTTACCCACAAAAAGCACACGTGGATTGTCAATGGCCGGGAGGAGATTCTCGTTGAAGAAACGGCCGCTGACATTGAGGTCATTGAGAACGGCACGGCAAAATTCAACCCCGGTTTTGCCAAGGTTGTTACGTAACAGATCATTCAGCTTGTCCTGCTGGCATAGGTTTGAAAGCATATTTAACAGCGGACGGGGTATGTAGTCCCAGTACTTTGGAAGGCGTTCCTTCACCACCTGGGATATATTGATCCGTATCTTTTCAAATTCTGCTTCGTTAATCATGGCTGCAAAGATAATAAAAAAATCACAAACTGATGAACCTGAGGCCTGTTAAATCTGTTTAAATTATTTTCGCTTCAGCCTAATAATCATTTTTGAGTATTGGTATTTGACATTTTTTTTGCGAACTTTGCACTCCGAAACAAAATATTATGACTTTAGATGAACTCAAAACCGGTCAGAGTGCCATAATAGTGAAAATCCATGGCTACGGAGCATTCCGCAAACGTGTCATTGAGATGGGTTTCACCAAAGGGCGTAGAATCACGGCCGTGCTCAGCGCGCCGTTCCGTGACCCGGTCAAATATACTTTGATGGACTATGAGGTGTCGCTTCGCCGGAGCGAGGCGCGGCTCATAGAAGTCATACCCATCAAGCCTTCAGCCGCACCCGAGGTGATAGGCTCGGGCGAAGCCCGTACAACGGTCGAGGAGAATGCCATGCATGAATTTGAAGGACGATCGCGCACCATCAACGTGGCCCTGATAGGTAATCCCAACTGTGGCAAGACCTCGCTGTTCAACATCGCGGCCGGAGCCGCCGAGCATGTGGGAAACTACAGCGGGGTCACCGTCGATTCAAAGGCCGGCAAAACCTCCTACCACGGTTATGAATTCAACATAATCGACCTCCCCGGAACGTATTCGCTGTCGACATACTCACCTGAGGAACTCTACGTCAGGCGTTATTTGAAAAACGAACGTCCCGACGTGATTGTCAACGTGGTCGATTCGTCGAATCTGGAACGTAATCTTTATCTGACAACCGAGCTGATCGACATGGACCGCCCGATGGTCATAGCCCTGAATATGTTCGACGAGCTTGAACGTGCGAACGTGAAACTTGATTATGATACACTGGGGGCGATGATCGGTGTGCCTATCGTGCCCACGTCGTCGCGCAACGGAAAGAGCATCAATGACCTGCTCGACACGGTGATACGGATTTATGAACGTTGTCACACGTCGGTACGCCATGTCCACGTCAATCTCGGCAACGACATTGAGAAGTCCGTGGCCAAACTTAATGAAATAATCAAAAATGACTCCACGGTCGACAAACTCTTCTCGCACCGTTATCTGGCGATCAAGATGCTCGAGAAGGACAAGGAGGTGGAGGAGACTATGAGTGAAACGGCTTCCTATCCCAAACTTTTGAAGGTGCGCGACCATGAACTGAAGATGCTCGAAGGGATGCATGGCGACGACATAGCGTCGATGATAGCATCGGAAAAATACGGGTTCATCGCCGGTGCGTTGGCCGAGACCATGGACCGTCGCAACTTCAGCAACAGGGTCACCACGCAGGTTATCGACTCGTTGGTGACAAACCGCTACGTTGGGTTCCCGCTGTTTTTCTTCCTCATGTTCGTGATGTTCTGGGCCACGTTCGCTTTGGGGCAGTATCCCCAGGAATGGATCGAGCTCGGGGTTAACGCATTGAGCGAAGGTGTCAGGAGCATGCTTCCGCCGGGAGCTTTCCGCGATCTGCTGACCGATGGTGTCATCGGTGGCGTGGGTGGCGTGATTGTGTTCCTCCCCAACATCCTGATATTATATTTCTTCATATCGCTGATGGAGGACACCGGCTACATGAGCCGCGCGGCGTTTATCATGGACAAGGTGATGCATAAGATTGGTCTGCACGGCAAATCGTTCATTCCGCTGGTGATGGGATTCGGGTGTAACGTACCGGCCATAATAGCTTCGCGCAGCATCGAGAGCCGAAGCAGCCGACTGATCACCATATTGATAAATCCGTTCATGAGTTGCTCGGCCCGCCTGCCGGTCTATGTGCTCATCATAGGCACATTTTTCAGCAAATATGCAGCTTTGGTGTTCATCGGGCTCTATCTCACAGGCATCTTCATGGCCGTCGTAACCGCAAGGATGCTCAGGGGATTATGGTTCAAGAAAGATGAGACACCCTTCGTGATGGAACTACCCCCTTACCGCATGCCGACCATGAAGTCGACGCTCACGCACATGTGGGACAAGGGCTATGAATATATCAAGAAAATGGGTGGTATCATCCTTGTGGGCAGCATCGTCGTGTGGGCCTTGAACTATTTCCCGCTGAACCATCAGCTGACCGAGGAGGAACTGAAGGAGCATGTGTCGACCGAAACCGGACAGGTCGACGACCAAGACTCATATCTGGAGATGATGGGTAAAACCATCAACCCGGTGATGGAACCGTTAGGTTTCACGTGGCGCGCCACCGTGGCCGCCATCGCCGGATTCCCCGCAAAGGAGATTGTGGTGTCGACCATCAGTGTGCTCTACACTGGCCAGGAGGATGAACAGATAACCGAGACTCTCGAACACCGCCTGACGACAGCTTCATCAGCCACCGGAAAACCTGATTTCACTCCGGCGTCGGCACTCGCGTTCATAGTGTTCATTCTGCTCTATTGTCCATGTTTCGCTACGATTACGGCCATAGTGCGTGAAACCGGAACGTGGCGCTACGGTCTCTTCTCCGTGGTCTACAACACAGCCATGGCGTGGGGTGTGGCATGGATTGTCTACAATGTGGCGTCGATTTTTTGTTAACCGCTAACGAAACGCACTCATCCCGATGTCAGAAAAAAATATCTTTCATAAAGTGGCCGACACGCTGACAGCCCTGTCGAAGGTTACGCTCTGTTCTCACAGGCCGCATATTCCTGAAAACGGCGACCCGGAACGCTCATTGATCATCATGGGCAACGGACCGTCGCTACGGACAACTATCAGCGAGTCGATTGACTGTCTGAAGGCCAATCACACCATGGCCGTGAATTTCGCCGCCAACGCTCCGGAATTCTTCATGATCAAACCCCGATACTACGTACTGGCCGACCCGCATTTCTTTCAGGCTATGAACGATGGGAATGTGGAGCGTCTGTGGAATAATCTCGCTAAGGCTGACTGGCCAATGACGCTGTTCGTGCCCTTCGGGGTGAAACTGCCCGACGGCTTTGAAGGGACCGTGGTGTGGTTCAACGCTGTCGGGGTTGACGCGTCGCCGTCGCTTGAGGGCATTCTGTTCAACACTCGCAGGGCTATGCCACGGCCCCGCAATGTGCTCATCCCGTCAATCATGCTCGGCGTGTGGATGAACTACCGTCGTATATTCATTGTCGGGGCTGACCACTCATGGATGCAGACAATCAATGTGAACTCCGACAATCAGGTTGTTTCCGTGCAACCTCATTTCTATAAGGAATCGGAAAAGGAACAGTCAAGGGTCAACAGCGAGTATGCGGGGTATCATCTGCATCAGATCATCCAGTCGTTTTATGTGGCGTTCAACGCTTATCATCAGATTGCCCGCTACGCTACGAAGCGTGGAATCAACATTTTCAATTCCACTCCGAACAGTTTCATTGACGCTTTTCCACGCCGTCCGCTTTGTTGATGCGGCCCGACGTGTCGGCGGGGTTCTCCTGCTGACGTTCAGCCACGGAGTCGGTCAATTCGCTCATGTTGTTCGCCATCTGTCGCCGACGGAAGTCACGCCAGTTTTCGTTGAAATGTTTGTGCGACTTGTAATAGGAAATCCCTGTCAACTCTTTGAAAAGAGTCAAAGCCCTGTGCCCCAGACCGAAATTCTGTTTCCTGATGTTGCTTCCGATGAGTTTGTGATCGGGGGTCAGAGCTAATCTGACGCCGGCTTCGTCGACCATGTTCACTCGGCTGATGATCGCCTGCAACTGTGGTTCAAGCTCGGGAACACTCATCGGAACCACTATCGGCAGGGCGTTGGAACTGAAATTTCTGTCGGCCCATTTTTTTCGCTTCTTTGAGGGTGATGAATTCCTTGTCGATCAGATAGACTTCGGTGTAGGTCGACACGAAGTATGGCTGGTCGTGGCGGTTGAACCGGAAGATGTCGTGGGCGCGTCTGCGTGATTCGATATTGAAGGAGTAGCCGCTGAGATTGAGCGGACTGATAATATTGTCGGCTACGTTGCTGTAGCTCAAACGCAGATTCAGGCGGTCGAACTCAACCTTATCGTTCCGGAAAAACGAGCGTAGCAGCGGAACCCATTTGCGGCTGGCGGAGTCGGAGAGCACATTGATGTCGACCGTGATGTCGCCGTCGCGGCGATGCCACACCTCCGTAGGACTGTATTTGCCGTTTAACGTGATTTTCCCGTTCGTGGTTCCGTTCAGGGCCGATGGGATGGTTGACGGATCAAGCAGACCGATCCAGTCAGACCATGTGAAATGATTGTTGAATTTGTTGCTCACGCTGTCCAGCCCGTCGGCGTTGGTGAAGTGGAAATATGAACGGGAGTTCAGCACTCGAGGCACACTCCAGCCCCGGTTGGCATATTTCGGATCTTCAGGAAGCATGAAATCGACCATTTTCTCACGGAAAAGAGCCACGGTGTCGCTATAGGTAGCCAGTGTGGAGAATTCACGCATGTAAGCCAGGATGTGGAGCATTCGTTTCTTGCTTGAGATGACTGTTACCTCAGGTAGCATGGTGGGGTTCTCTTGGAGCCTGATTGTGTCGGGGACAGGCAGTGACACGCTCTTTTCAATAAAGCCCATGTAGCGGATTGTTATCGGGAAGTCATGCTCGTCGGCCAAGGCGATCTTTCCGGTCGTTCCGGTCAAGCCGATAAATTTTCCCGCACTGTTGAAAATCGACGCATTCGCAAGTGGTTCGCCTGTCAGTGAGTCGACCACCACGGAGAGTGTAGGGGGTGTGCGGGTTTCTTTCTCGGTGATGGAGAATGACAACAAAATGAGCGAAGCTATGGCGAAAGCGATGGAGTGGATGAGAGGTCGCATGTGGTTTGATGAATGTCAGCTGAAACGGTTTAAATGATTTCAATGGATGATAGTTTGACGGGCGTGTCGTTTCAGCAAAATTATATTATTTTGTTGTGATTCCCTAATTTGTTGTCATAATTTAACTGAAGTGGGGTAGTGTAAAGCATTTAGTAACACTGGCTGGAGACTGTGTTGAAAAATGTTAATAATCCTTTCTATATTGACGCATTGTGACACAGATGTGATGGTGGTGAAATAATAATAGAGGATGCATCGTTGTGTGACGCATCCTCTGTTAAAATAAGGTAGGATCGGAATCCTGTGATTCAGTTTACGCTTTGGCTGATTCAGGGTCGGGGGCAATGAGTTTGTAGCCCTTGCCATGAATGTTGATGATTTCGATTGAGGGATCATCTTTGAGGTGTTTACGCAGTTTAGTGATGTAAACATCCATAGATCGGGCGTTGAAGTAGTTATCGTCGATCCAGATTGTTTTCAGGGCGAAGTTACGTTCGAGGATTTCGTTGATGTGGGCGCACAGAAGGCTGAGCAGCTCTGACTCTTTTGTTGTGAGTTTGGTTATTTTGTCGCCGATCATCAACACCTGTTTCTGTGTGTCGAAGGTGAATTTGCCAATCTTGTACATTGTGATCTCTTTCCCTTTCTTGCCACGAATGCGTCGCAGGATGGCTTCGATACGGAACACGAGCTCCTCGATTGAGAAAGGTTTGGTGATATAGTCGTCGGCTCCGATTTTGAAACCTTCGAGAATATCTTCCTTAAGCGCTTTGGCTGTCAGGAAAATGATGGGGACCTCAGAATTTACGGTGCGTATTTCCTGAGCGAGGGTGAAACCGTCCTTTTTAGGCATCATGACATCGAGAAGGCAAATGTCGTATTTCCCTTTCACGAATGCTTTGTAGCCACTTTCGCCATCGGCGAAGAGGTCGGCGTTGAACCCTTTGGCCTGGAGATACTCTCTCAGGAGCATGCCAAGATATTCATCGTCTTCGCATAGCAATATTCTCACACGTTCTTCCATAATTTCTAATTTTTTGTTAGAGGTAAGGTTATTATAAATTTCGTTCCTTGATTGATTTCGCTCTCCACTTTGATTTCGCCGTTGAGAGCTGTCACGATTTTTTTCACATAAGCCAGGCCTAAGCCGAAGCCTTTGACATCGTGGAGGTTACCGGTTGACACACGGTAGAAGCGGTCGAAGATCCGTCGAAGATCTTCTTTCTTTATCCCTATGCCGTTGTCGCTGACGGTTATTTCGAGTTTGTTTCCGGCAATGTTGCGTGTTCTGACGTTGAGGTCGAGCGGACGGTCGTCCGAACGATATTTGACGGCGTTGTCGAGCAGATTGAAAATCACGTTGGTGAAGTGCATCTCGTCGACATTGACCATTGTGTGCTCAGCCTCGAGGTCGGCGGTCAGGTGTCCGCCGTAGCGTTCCACTTTCAGCTTGAAGGTGCGCACAATGTTCTCAATGGCTTTCCGTGCGTCGACATCCTGCAGGCGCATGGAGGCTTTGTTGCGGTCGAACATCGACATCTGCAGCACTTTTTCAACCTGGAACCTCAGGCGTTTTGTCTCATCCATTATCACCGTTGATATGTGCTGCAACATTGTGGGTGATTTCCTGACGGAGTCATCGTTGAGCATCTGTGCGGCAAGTGAAATCGATGATATGGGTGTTTTGAATTCGTGGGTCATGTTGTTGATGAAATCGTTTTTCATCTCGGTCAGTTTTTTCTGACGCAGAGCCAGGGTTATGGTGCAGATGAAGATTATCAACATTATGAATGTGAACGCGAACGAGGGTATCATGAACCGTATCGAAGAAAGAATGTAGTCTTTTTTCGTCGGGAAATAAACTTTCAGATAGTTCTTTTTGGGTATGGGGTCGTTGGGGAACAGTGTCTGGACAAACATGTTGTTGTTGCCGTCCTCGATGTTTGTGAACCCGTCGGTTGAAAGCAGGGTGTAGCCGTTGCGGTTCACTATGGCGAACTCAAACGGGAGTGTCAGGCCGTTGTTCTCGAGTTGCTGACGGAGATACTGCCTGACGGCGGTTGAGTCGGCGCGTTCCTGGATGGGACGGTCGCTCGACTGGCTGATTATGTTGAGGATGACATCGTCGAGCAACCCTTTCTGATAGAGATACTGCCCTTTCAGCGCTTCCTGCACCGAACGGTAGTGGTTGAGCACCCCTCCCGGAGTTCCCTGGATGCGGTTGATTTCCTCGGCGTCACCTTTGATGGTGAGGTCGGCTTCGACACCGCTCGGAGTGGTGATGGAATATTTTATTCCCCCTATGTGGGGCACATTTCCGTCGGCGTATTCGGCGTAGATTGTGCTTGTCTCAATGTTGGCCACGTCGGCTTCGAGGAAGTGCTTTGTTTCATCCTGCTCCAAACGCTGGCTGACGGCGTAGAGACTTCGTTTCACACTCTCCACAAACTGGTCGTCGCGCATCTTGACTATGTCGCCCAGATACACTAACTGCATGTAAAGCAAACCTATGAAGGTTATCACCATCAGTATGGTCAATGTCCAGATTGTAGAACGTTTCATCGTTTTTATGTCGTATTCCTTTTTTAGGAATTTATAAGTTAAAATTAAATGTTATTATATTAACAATATTTTTCGGGGAATTGTTGAAAAAGTCGGTTTTAACATTTTGCGTCAAAATTAACATAAAAATGTGAAATAAGCAAATTCCACCATTTATTTTTCTCATGCCGGTTAATAATTTCATTGAAAATATAGGCTTCGGGGCATTGTGAGTCCGTAAAAAGCGTGATGTCAGATGGTTCCAACCCGTAAAAATAGCGATGATATTGTTATATAATCCGCAATTATTGGCCAATAATGCCAAATTTATCATCAGTTGATACATAGTTAAGGAAAAAATTTATTACCTTTGCGGAAATATTTCAATATTTGGTGTGACAGCACCGCAGATCTGAAAACAAATTAATCATTAATGCAATTCTCTGCAAATCAAATAGCGGCTCTTGTAAATGGGGCCGTGGAAGGTGACGGTGAGGTTACCGTCAGCACTATAGCCAAGATTGAAGAAGGCAAGCCGGGTGCGATTTCGTTTCTGGCAAATCCAAAATACACACATTATATATACACCACCGGATCATCCATTGTGCTGGTGCGACGTGACTTTATCGCGGAGCAGCCGGTGCAGGCAACGTTGATACGTGTCGATGACCCCTATGCAACCGTGGCCCGGCTTCTGGAAATGGTATCGGCGATGATGTCGCAGCATCCCACAGGAGTGGAGAACCCCTCGTTCATCAGTGACGGGGTGGAGGTGCCTGAAGGTGTGTATGTCGGAGCGTTCGCCTATGTCGGCGCTAACGTGAAGTTAGGTCGCAACGTTAAAATCTATCCCCAGTGCTACATTGGTCCGAATGTCACCATCGGTGATGACACCGTGCTTTATCCCGGTGTGAAAATCTACCACAACTGCCAGGTGGGCGCACATTGCATATTGCACGCCGGAGTGGTTATTGGGGCCGACGGGTTCGGGTTCGCTCCTGTCGACGGCCACTACAACAAGATTCCCCAGATTGGCAATGTGGTGTTAGAGGACAATGTAGAGATTGGTGCCAACACCACCGTTGACCGTGCCACGATGGGTTCTACCGTGATCCGTTCAGGCGTTAAACTCGACAATCTTATCCAGGTGGCCCACAACTGCGAGATAGGCCACGACACCGTCATGGCCGCCCAGGCCGGTGTTGCCGGATCGACCAAAGTCGGCGCCAACTGCATGGTGGGCGGACAGGTAGGTTTCGCCGGACATATCACCGTGGGCAACAATGTCAACATCGGTGCGCAGAGCGGTGTGCCCCGCAACGTGGCCGACGGACAGACAATCATGGGCTATCCCGCCACCGATGCCAAATCATTCATGCGTCAGGCTGCAGCCGTGAAAACCCTCCCCGAACTTTACAAACGGGTGGCCAATTTAGAGAAAAAAACAAAATAAATCATACGCAACCAATTGTTATGAAACAACAAACACTTAAGGATTCTTTCACCGTCAATGGCAAAGGTCTCCACACCGGATTTGACATAGCCGCAACTTTTTGTCCTGCAAAGGATAATCACGGCATCAAATTCCAGCGTGTTGACATGGAAGGAGAACCGGTAATCGACGCCCTCGCTGAGAATGTGGTAGAAACCACAAGGGGCACTGTCATTGCCAACGGTGACGCCAAAGTGAGCACCATTGAGCATGCCATGGCTGCCCTCTATGCTGCCGGCATCGACAACTGTCTCATTAAAGTGAACGCTCCCGAACTTCCCATCCTCGACGGCAGTTCAAAAATCTACGTGGACAATATCGCTTCCACTGGCATCGTGGAACAAACTTACGATAAAGAATATTATGTTGTCAAGCAGCGCACCGAAATCCGCGATGAGGCCACAGGCTCATCAATAGTGCTGTTGCCCGACACTCACTTCTCGGTTGACGTGATGGTCGATTTCAACTCACCGGTGCTCAACAATCAATATGCATCGCTGACCGACATCGCCGAATTCAATCAGGAAATCTCAAACTCACGTACCTTTGTGTTTGTCCGTGAGGTGGAGCCCCTGCTAAAACATAACCTCATCAAGGGGGGCGACCTTGACAATGCCATCGTCATTTACGACAGCCCCATGGCTCAGGATGAACTCGACCGTCTGGCCGACCTGATGAATGTTCCCCGCAAGGAAGCGGCTGAACTGGGCTATCTGAACAACCGTCCTTTGGCGTTCAACAACGAACCTGCGCGTCACAAACTGCTCGATGTCATAGGCGACATCGCACTGATTGGACGTCCGCTCAAAGGTAAGGTGATAGCCACCAAACCCGGCCACACACTGAACACCTCGCTTTCGAAAAAAATTCGTCAGGAACTGCGTAAAACACCGGTTCAGTCACCCTTCTACGATCCCTCAGCCACTCCGGTGATGGACATCAACGAGATTCGTGCCCGTTTGCCCCATCGCTATCCCTTCCTGCTGGTTGACAAAGTGATAGAGAAAGGCGACCACCACATTGTCGCTGTCAAAAACATCACAGCCAACGAACCCTTCTTCCAGGGTCACTTCCCCGAGGAACCGGTGCTCCCCGGAGTGCTCCAGATCGAGGCTATGGCCCAGACCGGCGGACTGCTTGTGTTGTCGCAGGTTGAGGATCCCGAACGCTACTCAACATATTTCATGAAAATCGACAATGTGAAATTCCGTCAGAAAGTGGTTCCGGGCGACACACTGAAATTTCATGTGTCATTCCTGACCCCCATGCGCCGTGGATGCGCAGTTATGCGCGGCATAGCATTCGTAGGCGAGAAAGTGGTGAGCGAATGCGAATTTATGGCACAAATAATTAAAAACAAGTAACAGATGAAACAACCATTAGCATATATTCATCCCGCAGCGAAGATTCATTCAAGCGTGATTATTGACCCCTTCGTGACAATTGACCAGAATGTTGAGATTGGTGAAGGAACATGGATAGGCAGCAATGTGACAATCATGGAAGGTGCCCGCATTGGCAAAAACTGCCGCATTTTCCCCGGTGCGGTTATTTCAGCTGTGCCCCAGGACCTGAAATTCAAAGGTGAGGAAACCTATGCCATCATTGGTGACAACACCACCATCCGCGAATGCGTGACCGTAAACCGCGGAACTGTGGCCAGAGGAAAAACCGTGGTAGGCAGCAACTGCCTTATCATGGCATACTCCCACGTGGCTCACGACTGCATTGTGGGCGACAACGTGATCATTGCCAACGCCAGCCAGCTCGCTGGCGAGGTTGTCGTTGACAACTGGGCCGTGATTGGCGGCGGCACCATGGTGCACCAGTTCTGCCACCTCGGTTCACACGTGATGATTCAAGGTGGAGCGCTGATTGGCAAAGACGTGCCTCCGTTTGTCAAAGCCGGTCGTGAACCTCTGGTTTACTGTGGCGTGAACTCCATCGGTCTGCGTCGTCGCAACTTCAGCAATGAACAGATCAACGACATTCAGAGCGTTTACCGCTATCTCTATCTCTCAAAATACAATGTCACCGACGCCGTTGAGCAGATTGAAGCGGAACTCCCCGCAACCAAGGAGCGCGACGAAATCCTCATGTTTATCCGCAACTCACGTCGCGGCATAATCCGAGGCTACACTTCAAAGTGATCAATGACATTTCGGCATCGGCAGGATGCTGAGAACCATAGCCGGCCATCTCATGATCAGGGGTGGCCGGTTTCCATATTTTAATATCTGATATAACCCCGTATGATCAAAAAAAATCGTAACTTTGCAAAGATTCATTTGCAATGGTGAGTGCTATCCGTGCATTTCCCCGTTATGCTCACTCGGAGCCGGTTTCGAGTGAACGGAGGCTCTGCACTTCGGACGAGGCTCTCCGAAGCCGGAATGTTCGGGAAAGCGCATTATGCCCGGATTAATTATATGTATAACTTAAACTAAATCAACATGAAAAAAACAATTTTATTTTCGGCCGTGCTGCTTCTGAGTGGTGTCGCCGTGAACGCCCAGCAGGCGCTGTGGGGTTCGGCCCCGTTAGTGTCGCCAGAAATCAACCCCGACACCACTGTCACGTTCCGTTTGAAGGCACCGTCGGCGCGTCAGGTGCAGGTCACCGGTGATTTTTTGGAAAAGCGCAGCATGCAGACACCTTTCGGCATGGTTGAGGCGCCGGGTGTGGCCGAGCTTGAAAAAAACAATGATGGAGTGTGGGAATACCGGTCGGGAAAACTGAAGCCTGAATTATACAACTACACATTCATTGTTGACAGTTTGAGCATGACCGACCCGTCGAACGTGTTCACCGTGCGCGACGTGGCAACGTTGAGCAATTATTTCATCATCCCCGGCGAACGGGCGTCGCTTTACTCTGTCAACGATGTGCCCCACGGCACGGTGTCACGGGTTTGGTATGACAGCCCGGCGTTGGGCATGAAACGCCGGATGAGCGTGTACACCCCAGCAGGCTATGAAGCCGGATCGGAGCGCTACCCAGTGTTTTATCTGCTTCACGGCATGGGTGGCGATGAGGAGGCATGGTTGGCCCTTGGACGCACGGCGCAGATCATGGACAATCTCATAGCCGAAGGGAAGGCCGAACCCATGATTGTCGTGATGACCAACGGAAACGCATCGCAGGAGGCTGCCCCGGGTGAGACACACCTCGGGTTGATTCAGCCTTCAATCGCATTGCCCAAGACCATGGACGGATCGTTCGAGACGTCATTTCCTGATGTGGTGAAGTTTGTCGACAACACCTATCGCACAAAACCCGACAAAGCCCACCGTGCCATCGCCGGACTCTCGATGGGAGGGTTCCATTCATGCCACATCTCGAAGGAATACCCCGACATGTTTGATTACGTTGGGTTGTTCTCGGCGGCTATTTTCCCCAAGGACGATGTTGATTCACCCATATATAAGGATATGGAAGGGAAACTTCGGACCCAGTTCGCACGTCAGCCAAAGCTCTATTGGATTGGGATAGGCGACAAGGATTTCCTGTATCAGGTCAATCAGGATTTCCGCAAAATGCTCGATGCCAACAACTGTCCTTACGAATATTATGAGACCCCCGACGGTCATATCTGGAAAAACTGGCGAATCTACCTGACGGAATTCGCTCCCAGGCTTTTCAAATGACAGTGCCTACATATAGAATAGCATCATGGACCAAACTGCCAAACCGCGTTTTGAGATTCTCGACGGACTTCGTGGTGTCGCCGCCATCATCGTGGTAGCATTCCATATTTTTGAAGTGCACTCGAAAGGTCCGGCTTTCCAGATAATCAACCATGGCTATCTGGCCGTTGATTTCTTCTTCGCCCTGTCGGGTTTTGTGCTCGGCTACGCCTATGATGACCGATGGAAGGATGGATCGCTGACAATCAGTTCGTTCATCGCCCGACGTTTGATACGTCTGCAGCCGATGGTTCTTGTTGGCGCCACGTTTGGCTTCCTGACCTACTATTACGGTTTGGCCGACATTAGCTCCACCACCGTATCCACTTTGGTTTTAGTCTGGGTACTCAGCTGTCTGTTGATTCCAACAACAAGCCGACTCGATGTCAGAGGGTGGGGAGAAGGTTATGCGCTCGATGGTCCTCAGTGGACACTCGCTTTCGAATATGTGGCCAATTTCCTCTATGCCCTTTTCATCCGCAGGTTTCCCGTTTGGCTTCTCGGAGTGTTCGTGACCGCTGCGGCTATGCTGTCCATCGATGTGTCGCTGAATGTCGACTCATTCGGCTTACTCGCTGAACGTGACACTCAAGCCTACACCATGATCGGGGGATGGTCGCTTGCCCCCACCCAGCTCTATGTCGGATTCGCACGGTTGCTCTATCCATTCTTCGCCGGCTTGCTTGTCTACAGACTTGGCCGCAGAATAAAAACCGGATACGCTTTTCCGGTTTGCTCAGCGATTATAGCCGTAGTGTTGCTCATGCCGAGAGTCGGAATCGGAGATAGCGGATTGGGCAACGGCATTTACGAAGCGTTTTGCGTGCTGCTGGTTTTCCCGTTCATATTGATGATGGGAGCGGGCGCAACGGCGATGGGTCGTAGGCAGACAGCCTTGTGCCGTTGGTTAGGCCGAATCTCTTATCCCCTTTACATTACGCACTATCCGTTGATTTACCTCCTCTTTGAGTGGACCGTAAAACATCGTGATTTCCCCCTTTCGGTTCATGTGTTCAATGGAATCGCATGCATGGTCATCGCATTGGTTGTGGCATATGCGAGCGAACGGCTCTATGACCAACCAGTCCGTGAATGGCTGATGCGGAAACTGCGTGTGGCAAAATGAAAAGGCTGCGTGACCACCCATATTCCTGACCGTGGGTTGACATAAAAGAAACAGGGATGAACCTTAGCCGGTTGTCATCCCTGTTTCGTTATAGTGTTGAACTGCGCGGAGGGGAATCACTGACGGGCGCGTTCCCCGGAGTCAGGTCGGGTTATTCCTCATCGGCAAACATGGGGTCCCAGGCCGGGAGCATGGTCGCTTTCTTGTCGAGGAGTTTGAGCGTTTTCGCGGGCACATATTTTTTGTTCACCACG
>JAXJVW010000233.1:0-3923 GCA_036308365.1 Muribaculaceae bacterium | reverse complement strand
GAATGGCTTTGACCCTGAGATATATTTATTTAATGTGGGTGGCAACACGCTGAGTCCCGACTGCAAGCGTATACGCAACCGCATGAAGGAGATTCCGGAATTGAATTTCAATGAGGTAGTGATTAATTTCGGCATGCCTGAGCTCACCCCCAACCATCTGGTGGTTGACGGTTTGTTCGGACTGGGATTGAACAAGCCTCTGGAGGGTGGTTTCAGAATTTTGGTTCAGAGAATCAATGATTCGGGGGCATCCGTAGTCAGCATTGATATACCTTCAGGACTGAATGCCGACAACAATGAGGGGCAGATTTTCCGCGACATCATCCACGCTGACCTGACTATGGCCATCCAGGCGCCGCACCGCTCGTTTTTCAATCCCGAGACAGCCGAGCTCGTGGGGGAATGGAAGGTCGTTGATGTTGGCATGAGCCGTAAATGCATTAATGAAATCGTGCCTGACTATTTTTTGATTGAGGCCGTTGATGTCCGCCGTCGACTGCGCAAGCGTATGCCGTTCTGTTCAAAGGCCGATTTCGGGTCGGCCGCCATTGTGGCCGGTAGTTACGGCATGATGGGGGCGGCGTTGCTCGCCACTCAGGGTGCGTTGCGCTCAGGGGTGGGGAAAGTCACCACCATATCGCCCCGCTGCGGATTCAACATCATTCAGCAGGGTGCTCCCGAAGCGATGTTCCAGGCCGATCACCACGACATCATTACCACGAACGTGGTTCTAAAGAGTGATTACAGTGCATTGGCCATCGGCCCCGGACTGGGCACCCACGACATGACCGTCGACGCCGTTGACCAGTTTGTTTCAGGGGCTAAGAAACCGATAGTGGTTGACGCCGACGCATTGAACTGCATAGCGAAGCGTCCGTCGATTCTATATAAACTTCCGGTGCTGTCGATCCTGACGCCTCACGCCGGGGAGTTCGACAGGCTGTTCGGTGCCCAGAAATCGCACGAAGCCAGGGTGGCCAAAGCTTTGGAGATGGCCTATACCTACAACATATTCATTGTTCTCAAAGGGAGATTCACGTCGGTGATCTATCCCGACGGCCACCGTGTTTGCATAAACTCATCGGGCACCCCCGCCATGGCAACAGCCGGGTCGGGCGACGTTCTGACCGGTGTGATAGCCGGGTTCTTAGCGCAGGGCTACCGTCCGGAAATCGCCACGTTGATGGGTGTCTACATCCATGGTCTGGCCGGAGAGATAGCCGAGAAACAGAGCGGGCTTTATGGTGTGACGGCCGGTGACATAGCCCGTAACATCGGATTGGCCATCCAGCATATATTTGATAATGACAGATGATTAAGATATGAAGAAACTTTTGGCATTCGCCCTTTCCACATTCATAGCCTCGGCCACCTTATGCCATGGGCAGGCTACCCGTACGCTTTCAGCGACGAAAGCGAATGAATTCGGGGTGGTTTACACACTTCCCAAAACCGTGCTTGATGTGACCATCGAAACGCAAACCACGGAAAAACAGCCGGGAGAGTTCTATAAATATGCGAAAAAATATCTGAATATAGACAACCCGATAGCCGAACCATCGATTTCGTCGACTGTGAAATCAGTGGTTGTGGCCGAGCGTGGTGAGGCTGATGATAACCGCCGTTACAACATGCAGCTGAAGGGTGGTTTCGCACCCTATGTAATCATCAACGAGGAGAATGTGCCGTTGGCCATCAACACTCAGGAATTATACAGCAAGGGTCAGACGGTTGAGTTGCCCGTGGCCAGGGAGGCTGATCCCACGCCGCTGCAAACCGAGGCGGCAAGGCAGGTTGTGTCGGAAGATATGCTCCGCAGCCGTTCTCTGGCCAAGCGGGCTGAACTTGCGGCCGCACAGATTTATGCACTGCGCCAGTCGCGCACTGACCTTATCACCGGTCAGAGTGAGACTATGCCTCCTGACGGGAAGGCCATGCAGATTGTCATGGACAACATCGAGGCTCAGGAGGCGGCGTTGATGGCCATGTTCGTGGGCACCGTCCGCACATGGACCGACGTGAAGACAATCACTTATGTCCCCGATGAGGATGTGAACGATCAAGTGATAGCCCGAGTGTCGGCCACCGAGGGGTTGGTCGACGCCGATGACCTTTCGGGTGCACCCGTCACTATTTCGGTGACTGTTGAGGAGCGTGGACAGATGCCACAGAATGAAAAAGGCGAAACTCTCTCATTCCCCAAAAACGGAGTCGCTTATTGCATCCCCGGTAAGGCTTATGTGACGGTCGATTATGAAGGGAAGGAGTTTTATGGCGAACGTATCCCGGTGGCGCAGTTCGGAATAGACTACGGAATGGATCCGTCGTCGTTCACTAACAAAAAATCACCGGTGTCGATTAAATTCGACAGTAGCACAGGGGCCATCATGGAGACCGGTCCTGCTCAAATGTGATAAATTTTCGCGGTAGGGAAGGCTATGTGGCGGTAAGGTTTACGGATGATTTATTGCACAGTTGGATTCATTGTTGCGCTGACGCTGTTCAAGTGCGATGATGAGATAGCTTCCGGTGACGGAGTCAGGGAGCTGAAAGTTCTGTGTATCGGCAATTCTTTCACTGAGGACGCCTTTTCATATGTTCCACCCATCTTTTCCAATGTGGCACCTGATGTGAAACTGACGTTGGCCATAGCATACATCGGCGGGGCGCCATTGGTGCAGCACTATGTCAATATCACCTGGGAGCCTGAGGAGGTCGATGGCGAATGTTATACCCCGCAGACCTACACCCTTTACAAATGCATCGGCGGCGACACGCGTTGGATTCCGTCATATAACATGACGATGGCCGACCTGTTGGCTGATGAACGTTGGGACATCATCACGTTTCAGCAGGGTGGAGCGATGTCCTACGGCGATTACGACAAATATTATGAACCCTATGTCGCACTTTTGCCGTCGAAGTTGCGAAGAATCAACAGCTATTCCGTGAAGTTGGGCTGGGTGGTGACTCATGGTTGCTACAGCGAAACTGAGGAAGGGTTGCGCGACCACTGGCGTATTTGCGCCGACAATTCCCGAAGGGTGATGGAAAACTCCGGCTTTGAAATAGTGTTTCCCTATGGAACGGCTTTGCAGAATCTCAGGGATTCGGGTATTGCCAATGAGTCGGAAAAGCCCGGATGGAGCTATGATTACGGGCATCTGCAGGAGGGGCTGGGGTGCCTGGTATCGGCCTATGCCAACACTCTTGTTCTGCTGAATGAAGCCGGCGCACACAATGCGAGCATCATGCACGATGACTTCATTCCGTCAAAAATCTATAATGTCTTTCATGGCACCCCGAATCCGCAGTATGGCCAGAATGGGGTGGTGGGACTGTCGGAAAGCAATGTCATGATGGCCAAGCGAGCCGCTATGGCCGCCGTGGAAAATCCGTTTGAATTAAGTGAGCTGCATTGATCACTTGATTGTCAGCGAAGAATATCCGAGCAACGACTGCGCGGCGTTCTGAAGCTGTTCGGGCGTGATGGAGTTTATGCGGTCAACTATCTCGCTTGATGTCAGTATGTTGCCGTAGAAGAACGCCGACCGGGCGGTGCTCAGTATCACCTGCTCACGGTTGTCGCGGGCAACAATCAGCTGTCCCAGATACTGCCTTTGTGCTTTCTGCACCCCGCGTGGACTCAGCGGTTTGTCGGCCAGATGACGGAGCGTGTCGGTGACAAGCCTGAGGCATTTTTTGTTGTCGTCGGGGTCGCAGCCGTAATAGATAGTCAGGGCGGCTGAGTCAGTGTAGACCGATGTGGATGACTCCACGGAATAGACCAGCCCCCGTTTTTCGCGAAGTTTGACATTGAGCAAAGAGTTCATCCCCGGACCCGCGAGTATGTTGTTTAGCATGGCGTAGACATGTCGCTCTTTGGAAAACATTCCGGGAATGCGGGCCCCGATAATTGTGTG
>JAXJVW010000232.1:0-8872 GCA_036308365.1 Muribaculaceae bacterium | reverse complement strand
TTTATGCCCTTTTCTCTCAAATAATATACTTGCGAAACTTAAATCAACAGTATAACCGTGGTGTTAACTGCCGCATGATGGCGATAATGCTTACAGAAGCATTGCTTGCAGAGGAGATCCCTGCAAGATACCTCACCTGCCAGCCCAAAGATTATGACAAAGATTATGACTGTCATGTAATCTGTTGTGCATGGTCGGATTCATTGAAAAAATGGGTATGGGCAGACCCAACTTTCGCAGCATTCGTGACAGATGAGAATGGATTGATGTTACATCCCGGGGAAGTCAGACAACGACTGATGGATAATGAGCCGTTGGTGCTGAATGAAGATGCAAACTGGAACCACGAGAATCAGCAGACAAAAGAAGACTATCTTGACTATTATATGGCTAAAAACCTTTACTATATTTCAGCCATCACAAATAATAGGCAAGCCCCTGAAGGAGATACAGCACAATCTACGTATATAACTCTATCTCCCGTTGATTGCAATTTCACCAACGCACATATTATTACCACTGATTACTACAAATTCTGGCAAGCGCCGAAGTAATCGTCTTTTATAATAACACGACAAATAAGCACCTTTGCAGACACCACTGTAAAGGTGCTTATTTTATGCAAATCTACGTCAACAATAAACTCGCGGCCTTGAAAAAAGGCACATCGTTTGAGTATGTATCTGAAAATCGTATGTTCAGCGGAAGCGACGGCTACACGCTGACAATAACCTTTCCGCTCAAAGATTGCGCTCAAAATATCGCTATCTTCGGCCATATCAATCGTGCTGACGTGGTCGCTCAAAATGTTATCTTTGACTGCGAGATACGCGACCGGGGCTTCTGCAAGTTCGGGAGTATCACCATCACGGAGATTTCCGAAATCGAGGTCAAGACTCAGTTCCTGGAGGGTCGCTCCGAACAGAACTTCGACAAGACCTTCGACAAGGTCTATATCAATGAGCTTGACCTCGGTAGCTCTATCTCGCAGATTACGCCATCGCAAGCATGGGAGCCGAAGCACTCGGTTCCCGACTTCGTAGCTCTGCCGTGGGTCAACGATTATTCGGGCAATATCCAAAACAATGCTGAATATATCGTTGAAAATGCCGCGCAGGGTAAGGGGCATTATGAATGGAACTTACAGGACACAACCGGGCTGTCGTGGCAACCCTATCTTCTTTTCATCACAAAGAAGATTTGTGAGGCCGTGGGCTATAAGGCAGACTTCGCTCCGTTGGAGGAGAGCGAGGAGCATAGGTATCTGCTCATCTGCAACACGCTCCCTCACGCTTGGTACACTCCCGACTGCGCCAGTGCCCTGCCGCACTGGACGGTGGAGGAATATTTCGAGAAACTTGAATTATTCCTTGTCGGGGACTTTCAAGTCACCGTTAGCTGTAATCATGTTACCTGCGATTACTTTGTCGGTGCTGATGTAGCCCACTTGCCGACGGTGAATTACCCGAATGTACACGGGAAATGGACGACTGACTTCTGCTTTCTTGTAATTGCCTTTAAGGTAGCCATATAGATTTAATTTTTAATTGTCAGCATCGGAGTAAACACTGAGTAAACATTGAGCAAACAGGGCTTCCGGATTCAGTAAACTATCAGTAAACTTTCTGTCCTCATTTGGCTTTTTAAGTGACTCCAAATGTACGAACCACCTAAGAACAACTTAGGCCGTAACCGTTGTTTACCAACAGATTACGACCTAAGAATATTATGTAGTCAGACTATGTCTTAGTCCTCGATTGCAGCCTGCGCCGCCGCTACACGTGCGATGGGCACGCGGAAGGGTGAGCAGCTGACGTAGTTCATGCCGAGTTTGGCGCAGAATTTGACTGATGAGGGTTCACCGCCATGTTCGCCGCAGATACCTACTTTGAGTTCGGGTTTTACTGAGCGGCCTTTCTGAACGCCCATTTCTACGAGCTGGCCAACGCCTTCCTGGTCGAGAACTTCGAACGGATCGACTTTGATGATTCCGTGTTCTTTGTAGAATTTGAGGAATTTGGGAGCGTCGTCGCGTGAGAATCCGAATGTCATCTGTGTGAGGTCGTTTGTTCCGAATGAGAAGAAGTCGGCAACCTGAGCGATTTCGTTAGCTGTGAGGGCTGCGCGGGGAACTTCGATCATTGTTCCAACGAGGTAGGGGATGTTTTTGCCTTGTTCTTCGAATACTTTTGCGGCTGTTGTGTTGATCACGTTAGCCTGGTTCTGTATTTCTTTGAGTGAGCCTACCAGGGGAATCATGATTTCGGGGTGCACGTCAACGCCACGATCTTTGACGGCGAGAGCTGCTTCGATGATGGCGCGTGTTTGCATTTCGGTGATTTCTGGGTAAGTGATACCGAGACGGCAACCGCGGTGACCGAGCATGGGGTTGAATTCTTCGAGGCTGTCAACTTTGGCTTTTACTTCGGCCAGTGTGATGCCCATTTCTTCGGCGAGTTCTTTTTGGGTGGCTGTCTGATGGGGTACGAATTCGTGCAACGGGGGATCGAGCAGACGGATTGTCACTCCGTATCCGTCCATGGCTTCGAAGATTCCTTCGAAGTCTCCGCGCTGCATGGGGAGGAGTTTGGCGAGTGCTACTCGGCGGCCTTCTTCATCGGATGCGAGGATCATTTCGCGTACGGCTTTGATGCGGTCGCCTTCGAAGAACATGTGTTCGGTTCGGCACAGACCGATACCTTGTGCTCCGAAGTGGCGTGCCTGGCGTGCGTCGCGGGGTGTGTCGGCGTTGGTGCGTACGAGTGTTTTGGTGTATTTGGCGGCGAGGTCCATGATTGCTCCGAAGTCACCGTCGAGTTCGGGTTCGGTTGTTTTCACTTCGCCGTTGTAAACTTCGCCTGTTGAGCCGTTGAGTGAAATCCAGTCACCTTCCTGGTAGGTTTTACCGTTCATGGTGAGTGTTTTTTCTTTGTAGTCGATGACGATTTCACCGGCACCTGAAACGCAGCATTTACCCATGCCGCGTGCAACTACGGCTGCGTGTGATGTCATACCGCCACGCATTGTCAGGATTCCTTGCGCCACTGCCATGCCGCGGAGGTCTTCGGGTGATGTTTCGATTCGAACGAGCACCACTTTGCGTTTTTTCTCTGACCATGCTTCGGCTTCTTCGGCTGAGAATACGATTTGGCCTGCGGCTGCACCGGGTGATGCGGGAAGACCTTTGGCCATTACTTTGGCGTCTTTGATGGCTTTTTTATCGAATACGGGGTGGAGAAGCTCGTCGAGTTTCTGGGGTTCCATGCGCAGGAGGCATGTTTTTTCGTCGATTTTGCCGTCGCGGAGCAGATCCATGGCGATTTTTACCATTGCTGCACCGGTGCGTTTACCGTTACGTGTCTGGAGCATCCAGAGTTTGCCGTCCTGGATTGTGAACTCCATGTCCTGCATGTCGCGGTAGTAGTCTTCGAGTTTGTTTGCGATGGCGATGAGTTCGGCGGCGCAAACGGGCATTGATTCTTCGAGTGAGGGATATTTTGATGCGCGTTCTTCTTCTGAGATGCCTTGAAGTGCTGCCCAGCGGCGTGAGCCTTCAACGGTGATTTGCTGGGGTGTGCGGATTCCGGCTACTACGTCTTCGCCTTGTGCGTTGATGAGGTATTCGCCGTTGAACATGTTTTCGCCTGTTGCGGCGTCGCGGCTGAATGCCACACCTGTTGCTGAGTTGTTGCCCATGTTACCGTAAACCATTGCCTGTACGTTGACGGCGGTTCCCCATTCTTCGGGGATCTGGTTCATGCGGCGGTAGATGATTGCACGTTCGTTCATCCAGCTGTCGAAAACGGCGCAGATGCCGCCCCAAAGCTGTTCCCATGCGTTGTCGGGGAAGTCTTTTCCGGTGAATTCTTTTACGGCTGATTTGAACAGTTTTACGAGGTTTTTGAAGTCTTCTACTTCGAGGTCGGCGTCGAATTTAACTCCTTTTTCTTCTTTGACTTTGTCCATTATTTCTTCGAATGGATCAATGTCGGCTTTGCTTTTGGGTTTCATTCCGAGCACCACGTCGCCGTACATCTGTACGAAACGGCGGTAGCTGTCCCAAGCGAAACGGGGGTTGCCGCTTTTTTCCGCCATTGACTCTACGGTGGCGTCGTTCATACCGAGGTTAAGAACGGTGTCCATCATGCCGGGCATTGAGGCGCGGGCTCCTGAGCGTACTGACACGAGAAGGGGATTGGCGGGGTCGTTGAATTTTTTGCCTGTGAGTTTTTCTACGTGGGCAATGGCTTCTTCAACTTCTTTCTGAAGTTTTTTAACGACTTCGTCTTTACCGTATTGGGTGTATTCGGTGCAGACTTCGGTGGTGATGGTGAATCCGGGAGGTACGGGCATTCCCAGGAGATTCATTTCAGCGAGGTTGGCGCCTTTTCCACCAAGGAGGTTACGCATGGAAGCGTTTCCTTCGGCTTTACCGTCGCCAAATGTATAGACTCTTTTCATGTTTGATTATATTATTTTTACCTAATTAGATTAATTGTCGATATTTGAATTTTGCAAAGTTAGTAATTTATTAATTAACTAAAAAATTTTTTCTGTTTGTTGTGAGGTTTTTCGTTTTTTTTGGGTATTATGGGGTTGCGGGGTGGGGGAGATGGGGCTGTTGCTGAATGTGTTGTTTGAGCAGGGCGAGTGTTTCGTCGCGCGAGGTGTTTATGAGTGCCGGCACGTGGGCGTCGCTGTTGACTATGATGGGGACGTTGTGTTTGATGAGTTTGTCCCAGTAGCGTTCGTTGGGGAACAGTCTTTTTTTGTCGGAGTATATTTTGGTGTTTATCTCGACTATGATTTTGTGTGATATAATGTTGTCGATCAGTTCATTGACCAGACTTGTGTACCATGGCTGGAACTCTGTTTCGGGCGATATGTGGCTGCTGTTTTCGCCTATTTTGTCGAAGTGTCCTATGATGTCGAACCCTCCCTGGTTTACCATTTTGATGGATTGTTCGTAGAATTTTTCTACTACGTAGCGGAGGTCGTTGTTGAATTTTGAGCGGAGCCGTTCTTTGAATCGTTCGGCGTTTCCGTCAACGTCGATCATTTCGCCGTCGCGTGTTGGAATGAAGTGGACTGAGCCTATGCGGTAGTCGAGTGGCATTTCTTGGAAATAATGATGTGCGGGGCCCCATTCGTCGCCAAGGTAGTCTATTTCCATGGAGGCGAGGAATGTGACATGTTGCCCGTATTGCTGTTGTATTCGTTTTACTTCATTGAGATAACGGTCGACGTTTCCCGCGAGCATGTTGCAGGGTGATTGTATCGGGACGGGTGAATGTGGTGAGAAGCCATATAGGTCGAACTGCATTTCCACGGCTTTGCGGGCGAATGCTTCCATCTGGGCTCTGCCGTCGCAGAATTCGGTGTGTGAGTGAAGTGTGTAACGATGGTTTTCCCCGATCGCTTTTATTATGTCCATTTTCAATAAAGGAATTTTCGGTTTGATTTTCCAGTTTTGATTCTGTTGAGATAATAGAAGAAGAGGATTGTCAGGAGCAGTGCTACGGCTGATCCGGTGGCGATGGAAATGTACCAGTCGAGGCCTATTCCTTCGGGCCGTGGCGCGAACATGAGATAGCTGACGCTGACTGCGGTCATGAACATTGCCGGAAGCAGTGTGATGTAGTAGAATTTGTTTTTCCTTGCCAGATAAACCGTGCATGCCCAGAGGGTGAATACGGCCAGCGTTTGGTTGCTCCATGCGAAGTAGCGCCAAAGGACGTTGAAATCGAGGAACATCAGTGCGAAGACGATGGCGAAGATGGGAAGCGATATGGCAAGTCGGGAGAGGAATTTTTTCTGGCTGATTTTCATGAAGTCAGCCACGATCAGACGTGCGCTGCGCAGTGCGGTGTCGCCTGTTGAAATCGGGGCGGCTATCACGCCGATCATTGCAAGCAGTCCACCGAATGTGCCGAGCCATTCAAACGAGAGGTCGTGAACGAGGGTCCCGGGGGTGTGGCCGGTCATATATTCACCCATCTGGTCATACCCGCCAACAAAGGCTATGGCTCCGGCCGCCCAAATCAGTGCTACGAATCCTTCGGTCACCATGGCTCCGTAGAACACGGGCCTCGCGAGTTTTTCATTTTTGAGGCAACGTGCCATCATGGGCGATTGAGTGGCATGGAATCCTGAGATGGCTCCGCAGGCTATTGAAACGAACATCATGGGGAAGATGGGGTGGGTGGCGGCTGATTCGCCGGTGAACCGCGTGTGGAGCCCATCGGTGATTCCGTCAGGGATCACAATGGTTCCGGTGATTGCCCCGTAGATTAGAATTGCGAGTATGCCCACGGCCATGAACAACAATGCGAAACCGAAAATGGGGTAAAGGTTGCCTATGAGTTTGTCGATGGGGAGCAGGGTGGCCAATATATAATATATAAATATGAGTGCTATCCAGAACATGCGGTCCATCCAGTCGGGTGTCATGCCGGCGATGAGGTCGGCAGGAGTCAAAACGAACACCACCCCGACTAATATGAGCAGCACGATTGAGAAGACTCGCATCACGTTGCGGACCGTGGATCCGAGCTCATTACCGACGATTTCGGGAAGCGAACTCCCGTTTGATCTTATCGAGATCATGGCGGAGATGAAGTCGTGGACAGCACCTGCGAAAATGGTTCCGAACACAATCCATAGGAATGCGGCCGGGCCGAACATTATTCCCATTATGGCTCCGAATACGGGCCCGAGACCGGCGATATTGAGAAACTGAATCAGAAACACCTTCCAGGTTGGCATGGCGATGAAGTCGACTCCATCGGCTATGGTGGTGGCGGGGGTGGGTCTGTCGGGTTCCACGCCGAAAATTTTTTCGGCGATCAGTCCGTAGACGAAGTATCCGGCAATCAGAATGGCCAGGGCAATCAGGAATGTGGTCATAGGTTTTCTGTTTTTATTACTTTGTTACGCAGGGCTTTGAGTGCCTTCTGACGTTTGGCTATATCTTTTTCTGTTCTGATGATTTCATCTGAGAGTCCGGTGTCGCCGTTGCGGTAGCGCTCACGCATGTCGATGAGTCGTTTCGAGAGTTCGTCGCACAGTTTCTCGTCGTCGAGATATTGTCGCATCAGCATTGCGGCATCGGGATTGCTGAAGTTTTTGAAGGTGGTGTAAACCACTTTTCCCGGTATGCTCAGAAGGAATTCACCAATGCGTTGTGACGATGACTCGGTCGCGTTTCTGCTCATTCTGTTCTTCAGTTTAGTGAAATCGGCGTCGGCAGGCCATGTGTCTTTGAAAGAGTCAATGCGGGCCATGGCGGCGAGATTAGGTTCGTTGACGTCGTAATTGACACGCATGTCAGATGGAATGAATGTGTAGATGGTCACTTTGCCGGGAATGCGGTTGCGGTCGGTGGCCCACCAGCCCACACCGGTTTGCTCGTCGATGGCGAGCATGTAGTCGTTGAACGGTGAGTTGTAGGGCATGCCTATGTTCTGGGGCTGCAGAAACACACCGTCGGAGTTTCTGCGGGTTATGAAAATGTCGTAGCCACCGAGCGAGTTCTCACCGTCGTTGGCGAAATACAGTGTTACTCCGTCGCTCATCATAAACGGATAGTTTGCGTCGCCTCCCTCATTGAGTTGATCGCCAAGGGGTGTTGGCGACTCCCATTCGCCGCCGTAAAGTTGAGTTGACGACACCAGTCCGATGTTCATTTTTGAGTCTTCAACGGCCCATATCATCTCCACTCCGTCGGGCGAATTGTATACCACCGACTGGTCTGCGGCCTTGAATCCTGAAGGTATTGCCGACGGTGATGACAGTCTGCCGCAGTCGCGCGACATTTTGTAGAACTTGAAGAAGTCCTTCTCATCAACGCTTATGCTGTCAATAATCACTATTTTTTCCACACGGTCAAGCATGTTGCGTGTGCGAGTTAGAATGTCGTCAAGTTCTCCCGAATTGTCCGGAAGAGTTTTGCGCCCTTTCTTGAGCCCTTTTCGGTAAAGTTCTATATCTTCGTCGGCATCCTGAATGCGGTATTCCGATATCGCCAACCGGGCCAATGACAACCATGCGTCATTATTGCCTTTTTTCTGGGCTTCGCGATAGGCGGCGATAGCTTGACGGTTGCTGTCCATCGCAACATAGCAGTCACCTAAAAGCATAGGGATAGAGCTGTCCTTAGGCTTCTCGGACTTTATTTTTTTTAGCAGTTGCACCGCTTTAGCCGGCTCACCGGTTTTCATCAGCATCTCCGCCTCCTCGGTCACTGATGCCGATGAGGTGAATGCTACGGAAGTGAGAATGAACGGTAGGCTGAGATATGAGAAAAATCGAACAAACGGACTCATTCTGATTTGATCAATGTTATTATACATATTTAATATAAATTCGTTTCAAAATTACGATTTTTTTGGGCAATCTAAGGGAATAATAGAGTTAAGAAATTTTAAGACGAGAAAAATGACCTAAAAAACTGCTGGAAACATGGTGCTTAACCCAAAAAAAATATGTAATTTTGCGCCTATCTTTGTTAAACGGCCACGTTGTATGTGGCATAAACTGATAAAATCAAAAAAAATTAATGATTAACATCACTTTCCCTAATGGCGACATCAAGCAATTCGAGAATGGCGTGACCCCGCTGCAGATTGCTGAGAGCCTGAGCCCGCAGCTCGCTCGCGATGTCCTCGCAGCATCGGTAAATGATGAAGAATGGGACCTTACTCGTCCTGTCACCGAAGATGCGTCAATCAAATTGTTCAAATGGGATGACCCCGAAGGCAAACACGCCTTCTGGCACAGTTCTGCCCACCTGCTCGCGGAAGCTCTCCAGGAATTGTACCCCGGAGTGAAGTTCGGAATCGGGCCCGCTATCGAAAATGGATTCTATTACGAT
>JAXJVW010000231.1:0-2170 GCA_036308365.1 Muribaculaceae bacterium | reverse complement strand
ATGCCGACTATATGCAGATTCCTCCCGAATCGCAACGCATCACCCACAGCGTGAAGGCAATAGCGGTGGACCTCTGACATTCATCAACCCGACACAAAATTTGCGACCTACCTTCTATGGCAGAATCAAAAAAAAAACCAACCTTGTGCATTTTGGATTGACGCTGTGCGCTCCATCGGCCACCGCCTGAGCCTGCCCACCATGGCTCTCAGCGCTTGCTATTTCATAATCATCAAGCACATTCCGCTGAAGCAAAAGGCAGAACGCATATTCTACAACTTCGCCGAACACAGTTTCGGCATCTACCTGTTGCACATCTACATCATTCGCCACGGACTTTGGCCTCTGTTCCAAGAATGGGCACTCCCCACCGCTGTCGCCATTCCGATGCTGGTGATTACCGGAGCCGCCGCAAGTTACTTAGCCGTCGCCCTACTCTCCCACCTCCCCAAAAGCAAATACATAGTAGGCATCTAATCCCCCCATCTGTAAAAAAACAGCGGACTCAAACTGTCTTTCCCTGAAAAAAGTTGACTCATAAAAATGTTTTATTATGAGTTTTACAGAAGAATTGATGTCCACGCACTATGACCAAGCCTTGTCTTTGAGGAAGCAGGGCTTCACCTATCGTGCCATTGGTGCAAAAATAGGCGTGAGCAAGACGCAAGTTCACCGCTGGTTGCGTAACTTTGCAGTGGAAAAGCGTTCACCTATGCAGAAGAAGATTACCCCCAAGAGAGTGACCGGCGTCCATGCTCCTGAGCGAAGCGACGAGCGAGTGCCGTCCGAGACGCTGGAACAGAAGGTCAGGCGGCTTGAGCAGGAGCTCAAGCAGGCCCGACTGCGTGCAGATTTCTACGATGAGATGATCAATGTGGCCGAGAAGAAGTTCCAGATTCAGATCAGAAAAAAAGCTGGCGCCAAACGATAGAGAACCTGCATGCACGCGACACGAGGTCATACGCCATCATGCCGCTGTGCAAGTTGTTTGGCGTGAGCAAGCAGGCCTACTACAAGTGCGACGGGTCCACCTCCGCCAGAAAGGCGGCGCAGGAGTCGTTCGCCCTTGAGTTCATCCACACCGTCCGCTCCATGGACCCCGGCATCGGCGGCATGAAGCTGTGGCACATGTACAAGGACGCCTTCCCCGGCATTGACAGGGTTGGGCGTGACAAGTTCGAGGACATCATCGACCGGCACGGCCTGAAGGTGAGGAGAAAGATGCGCCGACCACGCACGACCGACTCCACGCACGGCCTGCCCCTGTTCCCCAACCTTGTCAGGGAGCTCATCCCCACCGCCGTCAACCAGCTGTGGGTGACCGACATCACGTACATTCCCGTGTGGATTGACGACACCCACTACGTGTTCTGCTACCTGAGCCTGGTGACCGACGCCTACAGCCACGAGATAATAGGCTGGGCCGTCGGCCCCAACCTGGGCTCCGCCTATCCGCTCCAGGCTCTCGAGATGGCGAAGAGCCGCCTCGGCGACCAGGACGGTGCGCTATGTGGCTCGCTCATCCACCACAGCGACAGGGGCGTCCAGTACGCCAGCCGGGAGTATGTGGAGGCTCTGAGAGGCTGTGGGATAAGGATCAGCATGACCGAGAACGGGGACCCCAAGGAGAACGCCATTGCCGAGCGCATCAACTCGACGATGAAGAACGAGCTTCTGAAGGGTATGCGCTTCCGTTCCGTGGAAGAGGTCAGGGAGGCCGTCGGGAAGGCCGTGCACTTCTACAACAACATGCGCCCACACATGAGCGTGGACATGATGACACCGGCCCAGGCGGCGCGCTGCCACGGCGAAATAGTCAAATGGTGGAAAAGTTACCGTGAGGAGGCCATAAAAAATGGCCGAGCATGATGACAATCGCTAAAAAAAGTTTACCTTTGTCGCTTGGGAAGGGTCGCCTTCCGGCCTACGGCCTCCAGACGACCCTTCCCAAGGCTGGCGAAACCGCCAAGTCAACCCCTAACAGGGATAAGTTTAACCGAGTCAACTCCCATCAGGGATAGCACCCAAAACGGTCAACCAAAATCAGGATAGTACACCTAACGATTTTGTATGGTAGGGACGTGAAATTTCACGTCCGCGTCAAATGATTGATACTCAATATGGTATCACTATTATGGGCGGACGTGAAGTATCACGTCCCTACTGGGTT
>JAXJVW010000230.1:0-6358 GCA_036308365.1 Muribaculaceae bacterium | reverse complement strand
CTTTAATCATGCGTTCATCGGCCTCGAGCTGGCTTTCACCTTCGGCGGGAGTGATGAACTCATCGTGCTGAGTCGAGATCACGACGGTGTGCACCCTGACAGGATTGTTATCGCTGTCATATTCAACCGTGACCTGGCTTTTGGAGTCGGGGCGGAGATAGGTCATTACCTTCCCTTCACGGCGTATGGCCGACAGTTCTTTCAGCAAAGCATGGCTCAGTGTCACTGTCAAAGGCATGTAAACCGGGGTTTCATCGGTTGCGTAACCGAACATCATACCCTGGTCGCCGGCGCCCTGCAGTTCTTCATCCTCACGCACCACACCGCGGTTTATGTCGGCGCTCTGCTCATGCAGGGCCGAGAATATGCCGCATGAATTGCCATCGAACATGAGGTCGCTGCGGTTATAGCCTATTTCGGTGATTACGTTGCGGGTCACATTTGTGAGGTCGATGTAAGCGCTTGAGTTAACCTCACCTGCAATGACCACCTGACCTGTGGTGACAAGAGTTTCGCAAGCCACCTTCGATTGTGGGTCATGGGCCAGAAACTCGTCGAGAATTGCGTCACTGATTTGGTCGGCCACCTTGTCGGGGTGTCCTTCTGAAACCGATTCGGAAGTAAAAAGATAGTTCATTTTATTCTGGGTGTGTTTATATTATACAAAAAAAATGCACAGGTCAGAATCGTTGACTGCGCATCTATCACAAAAAACACATGAACGTAAAATTGCTATTTCGGCACCCTCACAGGCGGCCTTTAACAACGGGCGTTTTAGCATTTTTTTTGCGGTGGTTGCAAGCAGTCAAATCTGTCCACCTTGTTTTCGTCGGCAAAGTTACGTCATTTTATTTTCTCTGCCAAATCTGAAAGGTTAAAAATGCTTGACACGCCCCATTGTTTTGTCATTGTTTTGTCAGCTCAGGAAAAATGCGGCGGCTCGCGGGTGACGGCGCTATGTCCTCACGGCGTGTCAGCTCATCCCGGCCCTCATCAGGCGGTGGCGTGGCGGTGGCTGTAAAAAAGTAACGCCTGCGGCGGGATTGTCCGTCGCAGGCGTTGGGGAAGTTTATCGTGAGTGACTATGATGGATTATTTCACCATTTCTTTTGTCACTTTGTTACCACGTTTAACAATGTAGAGACCATTGGTAGGATTAGCTACTTCCACACCCTGGAGGTTGAAGTAAACTGCGGGAGCGTCCTCGGCGTCGACAGCGTCGATGCCCTGGGTAGCTGAAACTGTGATGGTCATGTTTTTCACGTCAGCGATGATTTTGTAAACACCACCTGCGATTTTCCATGCGTTCCAGTTCATCTGCATGGGCTGTGTTTCACCTGCGGCGATGGGGCTGTCGGCTTTGGTCGCGCCATAACGGGTTGAAGAGTTCACACCGTCAGGACCGTCCCATTGGTCAGCGGTTTTGGTGATGAATGAGAAGTAGCAGTCGCCACCGTTGTTGTCGAATTCGATAGAGGGAATTTCGTAGAGACCGTCAGAAACTTTGGTCATTGCACCGCCGGTGTAAGAAGTTTCCCAAGAGTGGCCCTTGATGTTACCGATAACATAGAGTTCGGCTACAGTGGGGGTGGGAGGTTCAACACCTTCTGAGTTGATGTCGTAAGTTTTGCCAACCACAATTTCGAGGTCCTCTGTCTGCTGGCCTTCGTCGTCAGCCATGCCGTTGTTGAAGATGATGCGGTCAACACCTTCGGGAAGAACGTAGGTGTAGATGCCTTCAGCGACTGTGGTCACTTCCACGCCGGGCCATACGGCAGTTTCTACGCTGCTTTCTGAGTTCCAGGTGTAAGCGTAAACGTTAGCCCAGTTTGTGGGGTTGTTGTCGAAGTAAACAACGTCTGCGGGTTCTTCGGGACGTTCAACTTCGAAGGGAGTGCAAGAAACGAATACGTTAGCGCCCTGATACATCACGTTGTAGATGTTCACGCTGTATTCGTCAACTTTTTCTACTGAATACTGCTGGAAAGCCTGTTTGGGGTCATCGTTGAACTGAGTGTAAGCAACGGTTTTGCCTTCGTCAACGCTATAGATCTGGAAATTGCGTGAGTGACCGCTTGCGCTGTAGGGTAAAACTGCGTAAACTTTGCCCTGGAGTTCAAACCAGTCGAAACCGTCGGTTGTAGGACATGTGGCGGGAGCTTTCACCCATGCGAACACTCCGTCCTCACCATCCAGCCCGTAAACATTCTTTGTTGAGCGTGAGCGAACATAGAAAGCGTTGCATGCGCCGGTGATTACGCCATCTTCAACGGCGGTGTACATGTCGGCCATTGAGTTGAAACGGGGCTGGGCGATAGTTGTTGATGAGCCGGGAGCCTCAGCTACGGGAGTAGAAGCCGCGAAACCGAAAGTGTCGTAGTTAACTTCACCGTTTACGATGCTCACACCGTAAACTTCATTGTGACCGGTGGGAGTTACAAAGAAAACACCGCCTTCTTCGCTGGTGAAGTCACCGATGGCGCGGCCTAACTGGTCAGTGCGACCGCCGGTTTCCATTTCATCATCGGGGATTGAGATGGGAGTGACATTTTTTTCAGTGTCGATCAGGACGAAGTTTTTACCTGAACCGTCACCGGGGAAACTGGTGTTGACCACGATGTTACCGGCCTGGTCGATAGTCAGGGCGATACCGGTGATGGCGTCGTTCTGAACATATGTTTCTTTGGTTGTACCATCGAAAGTGACGATAGCTTTGGCTTTTTTGTCGGCCATGTAGAGTTTACCCTTGTAGCCTTGGCCATAACGGATAGAACCGGCATCGGTAGCCTGTATGGTGGTTTGCCATTTCGGAGTCAGCACAGCTGCTTCGTCCTGCGCCACTGCTGAGCCACATGCAACGACTGCTGCGGCGAAAGCTAAATTGCGTAATTGTTTTTTCATGCGAAAATGTTTTAGTTGGATTAGTTATAATTGGTATTTTTTCAGGCGAGATGATCTGTTTTTCTTTCTGCGGGTATAGGATACAGGTAAGAATGAGCCAAAGTTATTGATTTATTCTGACGCTGGCAAATTTTTTCAATAAAATATCTCAAAAAGATTAAAAAAAGTGATTTTTAGGGGGTTATTACATGGCTGACGCACTGAAAATGAAAAAAAAATGGTCTTGCGGTTATGAAATTTTATGAAAATTTGTAATTTTGTGGTGTTATGAAAATTGTTATACAAAGAGTGAGCCACGCATCGGTGACGGTTGACGGCGAATTGATTTCCGCCATCGGTCACGGCATGCTGATTCTTGTTGGCGTGTCAACCGACGACACCGGGAGCGATGTCGAGTGGGTGGCCCGCAAAGCGGCAGCCTTGCGCATATTCAACGACGACAACGGCGTGATGAACCGCAGTGTGGCCGACGTAGGTGGCGAGGTGCTGGCCGTGTCGCAGTTCACGCTGTTGGCTTCGACACGCAAAGGGAACCGCCCGAGCTACATCAATGCGGCTGCGCCTGATTTGGCAGTGCCTATGTATGAGAAGTTCTGTTCACTGATGGCCGAACTGACCGGTTCGGAGGTGAAAACAGGCCGTTTCGGCGCCGACATGAAGGTCGACCTGCTCAACGACGGACCTGTCACCATAGTCATCGACTCAAAAACACGCGAGTGACCATGGAGAGTCAGAACCCGAAACCAAGCCCCACGCTGAGCGAGGTGCAGCAGATGGTCGACCGATGGATCACCACCGTGGGTGTGCGCTACTTCTCTCCGCTGACCAACATGGCGGTGCTCGCTGAGGAAACAGGCGAGGTGGCCAGGATAATGGCACGGCTCTACGGCGACCAGAGCGCCAAGCCCACCGACAACCTCGACCTGGCCGATGAGCTCGCCGACCTGCTCTGGGTGACAGTGGCCATAGCCAACCAGACAGGGGTGGACCTTACCGACGCACTGGCCCGCAACATCGAGAAGAAAAACAACCGTGATGCGACACGACATAAAAACAACCCTAAATTAACCGAATAATTAACCTTAGTAAATTTATAATCATGGCAGATAAATACACTGACGCCATCAAGGCGTCGAACGTGACAACCAACGACGAAGAAGTGAAGATGGCCGTGGAGAAAATCCTCAGCGAGCATCTCGAAGAAAATATGAATTCCAACGTGTGGGAGTTCCTGTTCAACACCATCGACCTGACCACGCTGAAAAGCACCGACTCACCGGTTTCGGTGTCAAACTTCGTGGAGCGTGTCAACGCTTTCGACGAGGAGTATCCCCAGTATAAAAACGTGGCCGCCATTTGCGTTTATCCCAACTTCGCGCAGGTGGTAAGCACCGTTCTCGACGTGAGCAATGTCAACGTGGCATGCGTGGCAGGCTGCTTCCCCTCCTCTCAGTCATTCATTGAAGTGAAGGTTGCCGAAACCGCTCTGGCGGTTGACGGTGGCGCCGACGAAATCGACATAGTGTTCAACCTGGGCAACTACTTCGACGGCGACTACGAGGAAGTGTGCGACGAAATCATCGAGCTGAAACATGCCGCCCGCGACGCCCGCCTCAAAGTGATTCTTGAAACAGGAGCACTGCGCACCGCCGAAAACATCCGCAACGCATCAATCCTGTCGCTCTACTCCGGAGCAGACTTCCTCAAGACTTCAACCGGAAAAGAATTCCCGGGAGCATCGCCCGAAGCTGCCTACATCATGGCTCAGTGCATCAAGGAATACTACGACCGCACCGGCACCATGGTGGGCTTCAAGGCCTCAGGCGGCGTGGCCACAACCCGCGACGCCGTGGTTTACTACACCATCATCAAAGAGGTGCTCGGCGAACGCTGGCTCACCAACGAATACTTCCGCCTGGGCGCGAGCCGTCTGGCCAACAACCTGCTCAGCGACATGACCGGCAAGGAAGTGAAATTCTTCTGATATTGAGATGCGGGGACCGAGGTGTCATGACGGTCCCCGCACCTTATATTTTTTTCGGACGCCCCTCAATGGGGTCAACCATTCGCCCGACTATTCACATCAACCTCTGACACAGACATTCACAAACCAGCAAACTATGAAATACTGGGTAATTTTCAACAACAAGCAAGAGGGACCCTACACACTGGAACAACTTCAGCAGTATCCCCTGACCATGCAAACCCCGGTTTGGCACCAGGGATTGCCTCAATGGGTGACAGCCGACCGTGTTCCTGAACTCCGGTTCATGATTCAGCAAATGGAACAGGTGCGGATGCAATATGGCTCGCAGCCCTATGTTCAACAAACGCCCCCGATGCCGCAGCAAACCTGTTATCAGCAACAGCCTCCCTACGCTCAGCAACAACAGCAATATTTCCAGCAACAGCCCTATCAGCAGCCCTACGACAACTCCTGGGGACCGCGCCCCGGCTATCGCCGTCAGCAGCAGCAACCGGATGTTAAAACCAGCGCAACCGGAGTGGCCGAGGAACGTCCGTCGAACTATCTCGGATGGGCCATCGCGGTGACCCTGCTCTGCTGCATGCCTTTGGGTGTGGTGGCAATCATTTATGCGGCCGGCGTCAACAACAAATATGACAGGGGCGACGTCACCGGTGCCCGCAAGTCAAGCGAACGCGCGCAGCTATGGATCATCCTCAGCATTGTGCTGGGGCTCATATGGATTCCTATCTCCGCGCTTCTGCAAATGATCACCCAGTTGTAATGAACAAAATCCCAGGCTATGTCAAGGTGGCGCTGACTGTGACAGTCGCCGCCGTCGCCATTGTGATATATTATAAGTATGATCCGGCGGTCGTGAACTTCTTCCCACCCTGCCCGTCAAAGCTGATCACCGGCTACGACTGCCCCGGATGTGGCACTCAACGCGCCCTCCACTGTTTTCTGCATGGCGACATGGAGGGTGTCATCCACTACAACGCCATGCTTGTTGTCGGAGTGCCGCTGGTGCTCACCATCTTCGCCTCCAATCTGCTTAAACGGCGCTATCCGAAGTTCCATAGTCTCATGAACTCGAACTATGTGATAGCACTTGCGGCATTCATGACTTTTTTCTGGACCGTCTACCGCAATTTGTGACATAAACGCCATATCATAAACCACAGTCCACCGTTCCGTTTTCCACAAATGGAGCGGTTCTTTTTTTGCCTGAACCGAGGCTGAGAGCCGCTTCAGTAAGTGGTCAAGGCCCCGCGCCGTTCACTCCATGCGGAGCAGTCCAACACCTTCCCCCACGAATCGGGCCGGGAATGACAGAGTCAGAACAGTGTTATTTTTCATTTTATTGAACCAAGAACTAAAAAAGAGGCCGCCTTGACGGGCGGCCTCTTTTCGAGTTTTCAGTATGTGGGATACTTATTTTTTGAGGTAGTTGTAGTATTCTGCGTCAGAGTTGCAGTCCCACCATACGGG